>JAZQZB010000028.1:0-6912 GCA_045633825.1 Alphaproteobacteria bacterium
GTAGCATAAGATGTTTGGTTTTGTTTGCCGAATAAATAACAATCATATAAGAAAGAATTAGGATAAAATTCTATTTTTCCTTTTTCAAGATATAAGGTTTTGAGATTATAAATATTTTTCAATACTTTGCTGAAATAAGACGGATTTGTTGTCAAATTGAATGATCCGTCATCATTGATAAATTTTATATCATCATATATAGCGAGTAAATCTTTTACAATTTGGTTACGAGGTGTTGCCCCGACAAGTGCGGGATTTAGACCTTTTGCCGAACCGCAATTTTGACATCCCATGAAATAATCATGAATCAAGAAATCATCCAACGGTTTTAGAACTTCTTCATCAGTATCCATATAAATTCCGCCATATTCATATAAAGCTTTTAAACGCAGATAGTCAGAAGCAAAAGCATATTTTTTATGCTCCATCGCTTGTTTGAAATAAGGATTATCAATATCTTTAATACAAGAATTATCCCAACGCATAATTTTATAATCAGGCATATATTTGCGCCAACTTTCAAGGCACATATTTTCAAGATTTCCAAATTCTTTATCGCCTAACCAAACATAATGAATAATTTTAGGTATCATATTTTATTTTCCTGCTAAAATTTTTTTGAATAATTGATCCCATTGTTCGATTAAAACTTCAGGAGCATATTCTTTCATATCTTCTCTGGCATTTTTACCGAATTTAATGCGTAATTCTTTGTTTAGCATCAATGTTTTTAACTTTTCGGCAAAGTCATCAACATCTTTAGCTAAAAATCCGTTATGATTATCTTTTACTACCTCATTAACCGAAATAGCATAGTCAAAAGCTATATGAGGAAGTCCCATAGCCATTGCATCAGCGAGTGCAAGACTGAAGCCTTCACAATTACTCGGAAATGCGTGAATATCAGCACTACGATAAAGAGCCTCTATATCTGTGGTATATCCGGCTAAAGATACTTGATTTTCCATGTTATGATTTTTAATAAAGTCATTCATTTCTTTATTATAATCTTTATATTTTGCAGATCCCCAAATTTCCACTTTCCAATCAGGAAATTCTTTGGCAATTTTAGCAAAAGCTTCAATCAACAAGTGAGGTTGTTTAATATTTTTTTCAACTCTGGCTACATATATGATTTTTTTCTTTTCATCAGCCAAATTAACCATATCTTTTTCTTCATATTGGCGAACAGGATTAGCAATTCTCACAATATTTTTAGGTTCAAAGAAAGGATTAATTCTGTTTTTATAAGAATTCATCAACACTTGAAAAGTATGAACTTTTTTAAAACTTGTTTTGCAAATAGCCTTCATCAAAGGGCTTTTCTTCAAAACTTTATCTAATATAATCGGGGGATTATGATGGATCATTTGTACAATAGGAATATTATGATTTTGCAAGCGAGTAATATTATACAAATCAGTCGGAAAATATGATAATAGAATATCTGGCTTTTCTGATTTTATAAGTTTATTAAATCGAAAATAGGGAACTCCCAGCTTGCCTCTTAAAAAACGATAAGCATTTATAATCGGATTTTTTGTTTTTGCATTAAGATTAACAACTTTTACTCGATTATCCAAATCATATCCTACGCCGGTTTTTCCGATTTTATTATAAGTATCACACGCAATAACGACTTCATAACCTTTTTGCGCAAAAAGATTGGCTAAATAGACCACCCAATTTGTATTCAAAACATTTCTGTCTCTGACCATCATAATTTTCATGATTAAGTCTCCTTATTTATTTAAATACCATTCAATAGTTTTTATAATTCCTGTATCAAAGTTTTCATCAGCTTTCCAATGAAGTTCCGTTTCCAGCTTTGTAGCATCAATGGCATAACGAAAATCATGACCGGCTCTGTCTTGAACATAAGTAATAAGCTCGGCATATTTTTTTCCGTCATCTCTGGGCCTTTTTTCATCTAAAATAGAGCAAATAGTATTAACAATGGTAATATTATTACGCTCGTTTCTTCCTCCGACATTATATGTTTCACCGGCTTTGCCTTTGTGATAGATTAAATCAATAGCTTTACAATGATCCAAAACATATAACCAATCTCTGATATTCAAACCTTTGCCATATACGGGAAGAGGTTGTTTAGCCAAAGCTTTTGAAATAATATGAGGAATAAGTTTTTCATTATGTTGTTTAGGACCATAGTTGTTAGAACAATTTGATGTTGTAACATTCATGCCGAAAGTGTGGTGATATGCTCTGACCAAAAAGTCTGAACTTGCTTTAGATGCCGAATAGGGAGAGTTTGGAGCATACGGAGTTGTTTCTTCAAACATTCCGTTATCTCCTAATGTTCCATAAACTTCGTCAGTTGAAATATGATGGAAACGACATCCTTCATAATCAGGTTTATATTGATTAGGTGCAATCATCCAATGTTTGCGAGTCGCTTCCAAAAGATTAAATGTTCCGACGATATTTGTATTGATAAAAGCTTTCGGGCCTTTAATTGAATTATCAACGTGACTTTCGGCAGCAAAGTGAATAACCCCTCTGATATCATTTTCTGTAAATAGTTTTTCTATTAAGACTTCATCACAAATGTCGCCTTGAATAAAGTGATAATTTGACATGTCTTCGCATTCTTTCAAATTATCCAAATTACCTGCATAAGTAAGTTTATCTAAATTAATAATCTTATATTCGGGATATTTTGCAGCAAAATAAGGTACAAAATTTGATCCTATAAATCCGGCACCACCGGTAACTAAAATAGTTTTAGACATTTTTTCAAACTTTCCTTCCAATGAGGGATTGATATATTAAAAGTTTTCTTTAGTTTTGATTTATCTAGTACACTGTAAAAAGGTCTGGTTGCTTTTGTAGGATATTCGACAGACAAAATAGGGTATACTTTACATGATAAATTTGAAAGCTCCATAATTTCTGTTGCAAAGTCATACCAAGAACATGTTCCTTCATTTGAAAAATGATAAATTCCGCTGTTTGTTTCATTTAATTGAGGTATAATTTTGACAATAGCTTCAGCTAAATCTTTAGCATAAGTAGGCGTTCCGGTTTGATCACAAACCACATTAAGAGTTTCTTTTTCAGCTCCCAAACGACGCATTGTTTTAACAAAATTGTTGCTGTAAGAGGAATAAAGCCACGCTGTTCGGATAATGGCATATTCTTTTGCTTCTTTCTTTACGGCAATTTCACCAGCCAATTTAGTTTTTCCGTAAACGGAAACCGGAGCAGGCTCATCATCAGGTGTATAAGGTTTACAATTTGAACCGTTAAAAACATAGTCTGTTGAAATATGAATAATTTTGCAACCGGTTTTAGCCAAATTTTCAGGTCCTGTTTCATTAATTTTTTTGGCCAATTCCGCATCATCTTCAGCTTTATCAACCGCAGTATAAGCCGCACAGTTCACAATAACCTTAACATTATTGTTTCTGACAAAATTGTCAACTGCCGTTTTATCTGTAATATCCAAGGTATTTACATCAGTAAATATTGCTTCGGGTAATAACAATTTAAGTTCATTTCCTAACTGACCGTCACAGCCTGTAACCAAAACTTTGTTATTCATCAGGCATATCCTTTAATTTGTTAGCTAATCTGTCTTTTTCTGATGTTATGACTTTATCGGTAGGAATTTTCCAATCAATACCAATATCCTTATCATCATATCTGATACCGAACTCGGCTTCTTTACAATAAACATTGTCGCATTTATATGCAAATACGGCTTCTTCGCTCAAAACAGAAAATCCATGTAAAAAGCCTCGAGGAATAAATAGTTGTCGTTTATTTTCTTCAGATAATTCCACTGCGACATATTTTCCGAATGTCGGTGAGTTTTTTCTGGCATCAACGGCGATATCGAGAACTTTGCCTTTCAATACGCGTACTAATTTTGCTTGAGCATATTTTCCTAATTGACAATGAAGTCCTCTGATAACGCCATAATTTGATTTTGATTGATTATCTTGTACGAAGTGATTAGAAATTCCGTTTTTAGCGAATTCAGCTTCATTATAGCTTTCAAAGAAATAACCTCTATTATCTTCAAAAACTTTCGGTTCAACAATAATAACTCCGTCGATTTCTGTTTTAATAAAGTTCATGTTTTTCCTCGTATACTTTTTTCAAATATGATTTATAATTTCCGTCTTTCAGTTCGTTAATCAACGCTAACATTTGTTTATCACCAATAAAACCTCTGCGATAAGCAAGTTCTTCGATACAAGCAATTTTTAAGCCTTGACGTTTTTCAATGATTTGCACAAAAGCTCCTGATTCCATTAAACTTTCTGGAGTACCGGCATCAAGCCATGCATTTCCTCGACGCATCGGAACTACAGACATACGTCCTTCTTGCAAATAGAGATTGTTCAAATCTGTAATTTCTAATTCACCTCGAGCAGATGGTTTTAATTTTTTGGCTTTTTCGACAACATCTTTCGGATAAAAATAAAGTCCGACAGATGCATAATTTGATTTGGGCTGTTTGGGTTTTTCTTCAATGGAAACAGCTTTTAAATTGCTGTCAAACTCAACAACCCCGAAACGTTCCGGATCAGAAACATGATAAGCAAAGATGGTGGCTCTTTTTCCTTTGTTTTTTTCAACTTCTTCTCTAAATGTATGAAATTGTTCACCCATATAAAAAATATTGTCTCCTAAAATTAAGCAAACATTATCGTTTCCGATAAAATCAGCCCCGATTGTAAAAGCTTGAGCAATACCTTTCGGTTCTTGCTGTATGGCATAACTGATATTAAGTCCTAATTTTTCGCCGTTTCCGAAAAGTTTTTCAATATTAGGAGTGTCTTGAGGTGTTGAAATAATTAAAATATCCTTTATGCCAAACAACAAAAGAGTGGATAAAGGATAATAAATCATTGGTTTATCATAAACGGGAAGAAGTTGTTTTGACGTAGTTTTTGTAAGCGGATAAAGTCTTGTTCCGCTTCCTCCGGCAAGTATAATTCCTTTCATAAATAAAATCCTCTAAATTAATATATATAAAGAGAGCATAAAACAAATAAGAGGTATAGTCAAATAAATACAGCTTATTAACAAGCCTTAAATTAAGGATATTATTTAGTTCCGCTTGAGCCGAAACCTTTATTTCCGCGTAATGTTTCGCTTAAATTATCAACTTCGACGATTTCCGGTTTAAAGATAGGACACACAACGATTTGAGCAATTCTGTCAAAAGGTTCAATCACAACCTCATGGTCGTTAAAATTATATACATTAACCATAAATTCTCCGCGATAAGATACATCAACCGTTCCCAGTTGAGCGACAATACCTTTTTTGGTTAATCCCGAACGAGGTCTGATTTGTATTTCAACAGACATATTGTTTTGAGTAGGATAATCAGTTATCTCTAAAGAAAAACCGGCAGGAATTGTGGCAATACCATGAGGAGCAATAGTAATCGGCGTAGTAATTGATGCTCTGATATCATATCCTGAATCATATAAATCGGATGAAAGTTTCGGTAATTCTTTATTTAAATATTTTATATTCATTTTCATATTATATCTCCTCACAAAACGACCTGATTTTAATATTAAAAAATTACCTTGTAAAATGTTATTAACCTTTTGTTAACAAAGAGTTTTATTAGTTTTTTGTAATATTTTGTGATTTGAAAAGTTAAAAAAATTGAAATACGATTTTTCATGTGAAAAAGAAAAACTTTCACATGTTAAATTTAACAAAACAAGGAGAGACTTTATGAAATTCAGAACTTTATTGCTCGCTTCTGCAGCAGTTATGGTTACAACATCAGCAATGGCTGTTGATTTTACCAATCCGTTTTATTTGCCGACTAAAGGTAAATTCTTGTCAGACACAAAAATTCAGATGAATCGTGGCAAAACAGATGATGGTGTAACTGAAAATGAAGTAAGAACATCTTATGCTCGTGAAGAATTGACTTATGGTGTAAGTGATAGTTTTGCAGTTGTTTTGGGTATCGGCAATACTTTTGATTACAATCTAAAAGAAGATGATAATAAAAGCTTCTTAAATAATGATCACAACTTTGATTATTCGGTTGGTGTAAAATATAACTATGTAAGCGGCAAATTGATGACACAAGCCGGTGTTATGTATAATACATGGGACGAAGAATCATATACTTCTGATTACTACATGGATGAAGAAACTAACGAACGTTGGAGAAAAGAGTTAGAAGGTTATGTTCGTGTAGGTTACGATATGGGTTGTGTAACTCCGTATACAGAATTTACAGCTTTGGGCGAATTGGATCGTGATGCTAATGAACAAGAATATTCTTGGAAACTCGGTGTGTTAAAAGCATGGGACAAAACCAGACTTAATGCCGGTGTTCGTTACACATTTGATGAAACAGAAGATTCCGATGGTGGTAATGGTCATAACGAAAGAGTTGATTTAGAATTGGCTGTTGATTATCTCGTAACAGATAACTTCTCTGTCGGTGCTTATGCTGATTACTATCTTGGTGGTGATGATGATGAAGATATTTCTCGTAAAGATATCGAATATGATCGTACAATCGGTTTGAACGCCAAAGTATTGTTCTGATTTCATAAAGAATAATATTTAAGAAAAAAAACACCTCTTCAAGTTTTAAGAGGTGTTTTTTTATGTGGACTTTTTCTTTTTCTTTTTTTTATATCCGATTTTTAATAATTTGTCTTTTTTTTGAGGAAAAGATTTTATTATTTCATTTATTGAGTTTTCATAATTTTGTGTTCCGAATAACATTTGTACAAATTCCATAGGATCTTTGCCGTCCAGAAGTTGTTGAGCCGTTATTTGGGTTGCAACTTGTTGGGCAACAGCATTTCGAAAAGCTTCTTGAGCACTTTCTTTACTCAAAGTTTCTTTACGTTTTTTATAGTCATGATATTTACGTTGAAAACGAGCAAATTC
>JAZQZB010000029.1:0-8725 GCA_045633825.1 Alphaproteobacteria bacterium
TTATTTTTATAATAACATTATTTAATTACTAATATATTAAAAACATTTACTATTATGAAGAATATTGATTATTGGAATTACAGATCGTTGATGTGTATCTTTGAAGCGAAAAAGACCCCAAAGGAAAAATGCTTTGAGTATATTCTTCTCTCAATCACCAACTTTTCGGAGATTTTTACCGATAATTCAGAAAATCTGAATAACTTAAATTATGAGCCGTACGAAATGTATGAGTATCTGATGATGGAAAATCTGAAAAATGCTCACAAAGAGTTGCCGAAGTATCTTGATATGGAGCTTGATGTTGAGAGGTATAATGAAATCAACAATCATATCGGCAAAATCAGTGTCAAAAAGGCCGAGCTACAACTTTGCGGGTTTAACGTTTTCAAACGTATCAAGCCCGGATTTGAGCTTTTTTCCATGCTTAACAAGAGCTTGACGGTGAAGGACTTTATCGGATACTTTTTCTTACGTATGCTTGATGAAGCAAATATTACTACCGACGATCAAAAGAAGCTGTTCTTGAAAAACTTGAAGAATGAATTTCAGGAATTTGCGGCAAACTTTCCTAAAAACAGTATCTATTTGAACCTGTAATGTGTTAAAGAGCAAAAATTTATTCGTCTTTTCAGATGTTTGAATTTTTGCTTTTTTTTATGATATTGCGACAATTTTATTTACATATTGTTTGATAGTGGCAATTCTGACATTATATGATGACAGATCTTTTTCTATAAATAGTCTTTGGTCAGGTCTGACTTTTATTGTGCCGAATGAAGATATAATCAATTCCATCAACTTTTCCGGATTGGTAAATATATTATTCTTAAATCCGATTAGCAACCCTTTAACACCGGCATCTATTCTGTCAATTCCGGCCTTAAGACACATAGCCTTTATCTCAACCGTAGCAAGCAGATTTTCAACTTCATTGGGAAGCGCTCCAAATCTGTCGATAAGCTCTTCTTTGATATCATCAAGAGCTTCTTTATCTTTAATATCACCAATGCGTTTATACAAACCGAGCCTTATACCTAAATCACGAACATAATTCTCGGGAATCATAATCGGAATACCGGTGGTGATTTGCGGTGCCCAATCTTGAACTTTTTCTTCACTTGTGGCGGTACCGGAAGATTTAAGGCGCAAAATTTCTTCTTCCAACATATGCTGATACAAAGAAATTCCGACTTCCTTAATGTGACCTGATTGTTCCTCACCCAAAATATTACCTGCCCCTCTAATATCCATATCATGACTTGCAAGCGAAAAACCGGCGCCCAAGCTGTCAAGCGCTTGCAAAATATTTAGCCTGCGCTCGGCGATGGGTTTTAACTTGCGTTTCGGCGGAATGGTAAAATAAGCATAGCCTCGTTTTTTACCTCGTCCGATACGACCTTTGAGCTGATATAATTGAGCAAGTCCGAACATATCGGAACGATAGACAATCATGGTATTGACATTGGGCATATCAATACCGGATTCAATAATAGTGGTGGATAACAATATATCGCCCTGCCCGTCGGCAAAAGCAGTCATAACCTCTTCAAGCTGTTTTACCGGCATTTGTCCGTGAGCAACAAAGATCTTGATATCAGGCAATAAGGCGGTAAGCTCTTTTTCAACTTCATGAATGTCGGAAACTCTGGGGCATACAAAGAAAGTTTGACCGCCTCGATATTTCTCACGATAGACAGCTTCTTTTATCATAACCTTATCAAACGGCATAACAAACGAGCGAGCGGCAAGTCGGTCAACCGGAGGAGTGGCTATAATACTTAATTGTTTTACACCGGTTAATGATAATTGCAGAGTTCTTGGTATCGGAGTAGCGGTTAATGTTAAAACATGGACATCTGATTTGATTTGTTTTAACTTTTCTTTATGAGCAACACCGAAATGTTGTTCCTCGTCGATTATAAGAAGTCCCAAATTGCAAAATTCGATTTTTTCGGATAACAAAGCATGAGTTCCGATAACTATTTCAACGGCACCGTCTTTTAAGCCTTGTTTGGTTTCTTTGGCTTCTTTCGGGGGCACCAAACGAGATAACATTTTAACTCTGATCGGAAAGCCTTCCAAGCGAGATTTAAAATTTTGATAATGTTGACGGGCCAGTAAAGTTGTTGGCACAATCAAAGCTACTTGAGCACCGGAAGATGCAACAGCAAAAGCTGCTCGCATGGCAACTTCGGTCTTGCCAAATCCGACATCTCCGCAAACAAGCCTGTCCATCGGAATTGTTGCTCCGATATCTCCCAAAACATCTGCAATGGCATTTAATTGGTCATCAGTTTCGTTATAAGGAAAACGAGAACAAAAATCATCAAACATACCTTGCGGAGGAATAAAGCAATCGGACTTTTTTAAGTGTCTTTCAGCAGCAATTTTGATGAGTTTTTCGGCAATGTCTCTGATTTTGGCTTTAACTTTGGCCTTTTTAGCCTGCCATGCGTTTCCGCCTAAGGTATCAAGCTCAATATTTTCATCTTCAATACCGTAGCGGGACAAAACATCAATATTTTCTACCGGTACAAAAAGTTTGGCATTATTTGCATAAACTATTTTTAAGCAATCGTGCGGAGCACCTCCGGCCGTAATATTTTCAAGCCCCATAAACCGACCTATTCCATGCTCAATATGGACAACTAATTCGCCGACATTAAGTGATGAAATATCTGCAATAAAATCTTTGGAAGTAAATTTCTTCTGTTTGCTTTTATTTTGTTTTTCACCCAAAATATCTTGTTCTGATATAAGGCAATAACCGTCACCTTTGAACCCATGCTCCAAAGGCATTATTATCAAAACAACTTTGTTTTTAGATTTAATAAACGCTTCATCCCAAGTATCTGCATGGCAAACATCTTTGATTTCGTGTTCTATCATTAAAGATGAAATTCGTTCTCTGGAACCATTGGAATAGCAAGCAATAATTCTTTGCAATTTTTTGTTTTCACTCAAATAATCTTTCAGTTCGCTATAAACTTTTGAGGCCGCAATATTCTTGGCTGATGAAAAATTGCGAACAGGAATAACTTGAGTATCAATAACATTATCCGATGAAGGAATGTTTAAAGATGTTAAGCTAATCGCCTGTTTTTCTTTTAATATTTCGGCAAATTGTTTATCGGTAATATACAAAAGTTCAGGAGAAACCGGACGATAAGGCTCGATATCTGAAGCCGATTTTATTTTCAAGGCTTCCAATCGAGCCTGATAATAATCGGCAATACTATCGGCTTTTGATTTGGCTGCTTCTTCAACATTGTCGGAAATAATAACACTTGCCATAGGCAAATAATCAAACAATGTCGGCAAAGCCTCGTCATAAAAGAACGGTAACCAGTTTTCAATACCGATATATTTCATATTGTTGGAAACGGCTTCGTAAATTTCATCACCACTGAAATCAGCACCGAAAGCCTCACGATATTTGGAACGAAATGTTTTAACCGTGTTAGTATCTAACACAACTTCACTCATAACCTTAAATGTATATGATTTTAATTCTGAGGTTGTGCGTTGGCTCATCACATCAAATTTTCTGATACGCTCCACCTCGTCATCAAACAAATCTATACGCAATGGCTCATCTGTTCCAACCGGAAAAATATCGATAATATCACCTCTTACGGCATATTCACCTTGTTCGTAAACTTGAGCCACTTTAGTGTATCCATTGATTGACACATAATGTGTAAAATCATTAAAATTCAACTTTTTACCAACAGAAACTTCACGCATTGAGTTAAGAAAAATTTTCTTCAACGGAAGTTTTTGTAAAACGGCGCCAACGGATGTTACAATAACTCTTGATGTTTTGGAATTGGGGTTTAAGGCAAGCTCGGACAGACACTCTATTCTTGGCGCGACTATAGCCGGATTTGGCGAAACTCTATCATAAGGAACCGTATCCCATGCAGGAAATCTTAAAACTTTTAAGTTAGGATTGATATATTCAAGCATTGATGCCATATTGGCAAGCTCAACCCCGTCGGAAGCAATATAGATGATATCTTGTGAAAAAGATTGTGCAAAACCGTTAACCAAAAAGCTGTCATACCCCTTGGGAACAGAAGAAAAGGTTTTACCTTTTAATTGCGTAATATTATATTGCATATATTCTTTGCTTATCTATTTACTTAACGAAGAAAAATATATACAATAGCTTTGAGTAATGCAAGTTTTATTTAAGAATAAGCAAATAATATGAGAGATGAGATCTTAAATCCGCTGTTTAGCGATATATCTTCGATTAAAGGTGTGGGTAGCAAAACAATCAAATTGCTTACCAAACTCATTGATTCATCTAAAATACGAGATTTAATCTTTCATTTCCCATCAAACATTATTAACAGAAGTTATACTCCAAAATTAAACGAAGTACAAACGGGTAGAATTTGCACCGTTAAAGTTAAGGTTATTGAACATCTGGCGCCAAAAAACAAACATCAGCCTTATAAAGTTTCGGTCAGTGACGGTACAGAAAATCTAACCCTTATTTTCTTTAAGGTATATGCCGATTCGATTGCAAAAAATTTGCCTTTGGGTGCCATTCGTTATATCAGCGGAAAAATTGAAAAGTTTAATAACTCTCTTCAAATGACACATCCCGATTATATTGTTGATGAAAACAACTTAAGCAAACTGCCTAAATTTGAAACTGTATATCCTTTAACTGCCGGTATATCCAACAAAATGATAAATAATTATATCAATCAGGCATTGGAAATGCTTCCCCGTCTTCCGGAGTGGCTTGATGATGAATTTATCAAAAAACAAAATTGGGACAACTTTAAGAACTCCGTATTGAAAATTCATTCACCAAAATATACTTCCGATTTAGCCGCTTATTCCAAGGAACGTTCTCGACTTGCTTATGATGAATTATTAGCTAATCAGTTAGCTTTGGCGATTGTTCGAGAACGAGTAAAAAAACAAGCGGGACGAATTATTATCGGCAACGGAATGCTTCGTAAAAAAATAATTGAAAAACTCCCCTTTACTCTGACATCAGCTCAAAAAAATGTCTTAAGTGAAATTTATGAGGATCAGGCTCAACCATACCGAATGTTACGACTTTTACAAGGTGATGTCGGCTCGGGAAAAACCATTGTTGCCCTATTGGCTATGCTAAACGGAGTTGAGGCAGGCATTCAAACGGCAATTATGGCGCCAACCGAAATTTTAGCCAAGCAGCATTTTGAAACAATCAGCGAAATTTGTGAAGATATCGGAGTTAAAGTCGCGCTTTTAACAGGCAAAACAAAAGCAAAAGAAAGACGCGAAATTTTACAAGAATTGGAAACAGGTAAAGTAAATATTTTAATCGGTACTCACGCACTCTTTCAATCTGATGTGGTTTATAAAGATTTGGGATTTGTGGTGGTTGACGAACAGCACCGTTTTGGGGTTCATCAACGATTATTATTGTCTGAAAAAGGCAATAAAACCGATATTTTGGTGATGACCGCCACCCCTATTCCGAGAACTTTGGTTTTGACTTCGTATGGCGATATGGAATACTCCAAAATCGACCAATTACCCGAGGGAAGAAAACCGGTTGATACCAGAGTTTTACCGATATCTAAATTACCGGAAACCATTGCCGCCTTAAAAAGAAAAATCGATACAAATGTTAAGGCATATTGGGTTTGCCCATTGGTTGAGGAAAGTGAAAAATCAGATTTGGCAGCAGCAGAAGCCCGATTTGAAGATCTGAAAAAAATATTCGGCGATAAGGTCGGCCTTGTTCACGGCAAAATGAAAGAAAAAGAAAAAAATGAAATAATGGAAAAATTTGCCAATTCCGATGAAATAAAACTATTAGTTGCCACAACGGTTATTGAAGTCGGGGTCAATGTGCCGAAAGCCACGATTATGGTTATTGAACATGCCGAAAGGTTCGGACTTTCGCAACTTCATCAACTACGCGGTCGTGTAAAACGAGGAATTAACGAAGCTACTTGTTTATTACTATATTCTTTACCTTTGTCCGAAACAGCTAAAGAGCGACTTAATATTATGAAACAAACCGAAGACGGTTTTTTGATTGCTGAAAAAGATTTGGAGCTTCGTGGCGGCGGTGAAATTTTGGGCACAAAACAAAGCGGTTTTTGCAACTTTAAAATTGCAGACATGGAATATCATAAAAACCTGTTATTTACAGCAAATCAAGATGCCAAACTTATCTTAAATAAAGATCCTAATTTACAATCTGACAGAGGAAAAGCCTTACGCAACCTGCTATATTTATTTGAAAAAGACGATAGCATAAGAAACTATCGCGGATAAATTAAATTTCTTCCATTTTTTTGTTCAGATAATTTATTTTTTCTTCCGATAATTTGCGACCGGCAATAACTTCGGCAAAAATTGATTTTATTTCATCGGCATACTTGATACGAGATTTGGCTATGGTGGTCAGATGAGTTGCCGCGGCCTCAAAAATTTGTTGTTCATTTACCAAAAGTTGTGCTGCTAATTCGATATATGGCGGAGTATAAGTATTATGCTTTAAGTTCTTGGTATGGTTATAAATATCTTGTTGAATATCTCTGGCATCAAACGCTGAAACATATTCATCTTTGATTTTACCTCGCCAAGACAGCATGCGACGAGTTTTCATCACTATATTTTTTAAGCGATTTAATATTGATGATTTTTTAATAACTTCAGTCATTTTAACCTCACTTAAAACATAAAGAAATCACTTTAATTATTAATATATAAAATAATCTTTTACAAGACAAAATTAACCTTGACCAATGTAAAATATTTGACCATACTCTATGTAATAAAATGAACAAATCAGAAAGATATGAGAAAATGACACAAATTACTATTGCTTATGCACCAGATAATAATCGTGTAACTCTTACATTAACTGCTATGGCTTCGGTGCTGAAAAACGCTAAAAAAACTGATAAGATTGAGTTTGTTATTCTTTATTCACCACACCATTTAAGTGAAAAATATTTGCCTACTTTTGACAATCTTCAGGCAATCAAACCTTACAAACTTAATATGATTAAGGTTGATGAAAATATTTTCGATAATTTTCCTTGCAGTGACGGTGTTACCATAGAATCATGGTTTTGCTCTTTGTTAGCCGATTTAATGCCCGGTAATGATAATGTGTTATATATGCACTGCGATACAATGGTTAAATCATCTTTAGCTGATTTGTTTGATACTGATCTGGGCGATAATTTAGTCGGAGTGGTTGAAGACATTTATACTTCAAAACAAAATGCTCAAAGATTGCAACTTAATGATAATTTTTATTTTAACTCCGGTGTCGTACTGATAAACACAAAAGCATGGCGCAAGGCTGACTTCTATAACAAACTTCGCAATACCGTTTTGATTAACAGAAATATCTTAAACGAACAAGATGCACTAAATAAGGTCTGCGACAACAAAAAGTTTGTTCTTACCCCTAAATACAATTTTATGCAGGTTTGGTGGAAAAAATTTCACCACGAATATAGCGCTTCATACTTAAAAGAATATGAAAAAGCATCAGAAAAACCCGTTATTGTACATTTTGTAGGTGCAAAACCAAATACTGCAATTTGTAAAAATAAATTTGTTGCCGAGTTTTTGGAATGCTCCACGTTAGTTCCTGCTTATGATACTTTGCAAAAAGAAATAAAATCAAATAAAACAAGCAAAACTTGTGAAAATGTTTCTTTGTGGAAAAAATTAATTAACTTCATAAAAAGAAAGATAAAAAAATGAGAAAAGACGCATCATTATCCATAATTGAAGATACAAAAAACAATAAATTATTGATGATAAGACACCAACGAGGAATAAATAAAGGTTATATCAACTTTCCCGGAGGAAAAAAAGAAGCAAACGAATCTATGGATGAGTGTGTTGTCAGAGAAACTTTGGAAGAAACCGGATTATTAATTAAAAATCCCCAAAAAATCGGCTATATAGAATTTCCTGAAGTAAATTTTTATGTTCATATCTATAAAAGTACTGAATTTGAAGGCAATTTGATTGAAAACAAAGATGAAGTTAATGCTTTTTGGGTTGATAAAAACAAAATTCCTTTAGAAGAAATGCGTGAAGCAGATCAAAACTTTATACCGGATTTATTGGCGGGAAAACCCATAAATCGTCGCTATCATTATGATGAGAATTTCAAATTAAAAAACATTGAAGAACTTTAAATATAATATTTTTACACAAATTACAAAAAAAATTAAAAAATATAAAAAAAGTACTTGATTATTTTTTATTTGCGTGTATAAACATATTTCGTAACGACGATGGGCGCTTAGCTCAGCTGGAAGAGCATCTCGTTTACACCGAGAGGGTCGGGAGTTCGAACCTCTCAGCGCCCACCAATTTTAAGCCACCTTTTTTAAGGTGGTTTTTTTATGCTTAAACATTTTTCTTTAGGTTCAAACTCCCTCGGGAGTTCGCTCTTGCTCATAGCCTCTGCAATAAATTGCATTCGCCAACTCGCTTCGGTCACTCGTTTTGTAAATTCGTTACGGTTGCTCACGCTTCCCTTTCTCTTTAACAAAACTTCGTCTCTTGCGCTAAAAACAACCGGAGCAACGGTTATTTTTATCCTCGAGCTCTCAGCGCCCACCAATTTTAAGCCACCTTTTTTAAGGTGGTTTTTTTATGCTTAAACATTTTTCTTTAGGTTCAAACTCCCTCGGGAGTTCGGTCTTACTTCGTAAGTTTCGTATTA
>JAZQZB010000030.1:0-41122 GCA_045633825.1 Alphaproteobacteria bacterium
ATTTTGTAACAATTTTTATCATTTTAAGTACAGTATATTCATAAAAATATAAAAAAAATGCTAAAAATGTTGATAATTAAAGTATTTTTATTTGACACAATCTTTTTTTAATGTTCAAATTCTCTTGTGAACGAGGCAAAGCCTTGAGTTCATTTGTTTATAACTTTATATTAGAGGGAGTCCTCACCGTGAATAAAAATGAATTGATTTCTAGCATTGCTAGCTCAACCGGCCTTACAAAAACTGATTCTGCTAAGGCTTTGGATGCTTTCGTATCTTCTATCACAAACGCTTTGAAAAAAGGTGATGAAGTTCGTTTGGTTGGTTTCGGTACTTTCGCCGTTACTAAAAGAGCTGCTACAACTGGTCGCAACCCACGCACTGGCGCTGCTATCAAAATCCCAGCTCGCAAACAAGCTAAATTTAAAGCTGGTAAAGCTTTGCAAGACTCTGTAAACTAATATTTTTTTCAAACTTTAATGTTTGAAAAGTTAAGTTTATAACATGACGGGAGATAAATTTATCTCCCGTTTTTGTATATGTACGAATAATGTATTTACTAAAAAAATAATAAGCATAAGATAATCATAAGATAATCATATAATTATATTGATTATCCGAAAAGGAGATTTAAATGAAGATACTGGTTACCGGCGGAACAGGCTTTATCGGTTCTCACACTGTTGTAGAACTTCTTAATTGCGGTCATGAAGTTGTAATCGTTGATAATTTATCTAATTCCAGTGCAAATGTAATAAACCGTAATATTACACAAGTTGCTGTCGGTAAAAGAGAAGGTGATATTGCCCCAAATTATGCAGATTCGACCAAAGCTCAAAAAGAATTAGGCTGGATTGCCGAAAATAATTTGGAAGATATGTGCTTTGATTCTTGGAATTGGCAAAAAAATAACCCTGACGGATATAAATAAATGAAACAATTTCAAAGAAAAAAAGAAAACTTTATTTGTGAACATTGTGGGCAAAAGGTTATCGGCAACGGTTATACCAATCATTGTCCTGATTGCCTATATTCCAAGCATGTTGATATTAACCCCGGTGACAGAGCTGAAACTTGCGGCGGTTTAATGGAGCCGGTTGATTTGGAATTGAAAGACGGCAAATATATTATAATTCACAAATGTCAAAAATGTGGTTTTATCAGAAAAAACAAAGTAACCGATGACGATAATTTTGAGGCAGTGTTAAAATTATCCAAACAACAGGTAAACAAATTAAAGTATTAAAAAAAGCACCCCGAAAGAGTGCTTTTTTATCTATTTTTTAGTTTTTTTTGTTCGTTTAGCTTGTTTTTCCGCTTTATTTATACTTATTTTCTTTTTTAATGATCTGTCCGGTGTTGCTTTTGGAAATGTAACGGTTAAAACCCCATTATTATAATCAGCAAAAGCTTTATCATATTGCAAATCCCATGGAAGAGGGACTGTTCTGCTGACGCGTCCGTAAGAAATTTCCGAAAAATAGCCGCCATTAGTCGAATATTTGGTGTTTTCGTGTTTTTTCTCTCCGCTTATAGTGAGATACCCGTTGGTCGAAATTTCTAATTCGATATCTTTTTCGCTAATTCCGGGAATTTCGGCTGTTACCATAACATTTTCTTTATTTTCGGATACTTCGATTTTAGGCTCTGCTTGAATTATTCCGCCATTATGAGGGGTATCTAAAAGATTTAATAATGTAGTGAAAAAATTTTGATTTGTTGCAATTTTAGAACGATTAGATGTTTCGGTAATTTGATTTGGCATAATTTTTACTCCTGATTATTTATACAATTTAATAAATAATATCCCAATCAAAATTTTTAACCCTATCAAAATTATATATTTTTCTCATTTCATATCTGGTTATTGCGACAATCATAAATATATGTATACCAAATAATAAAAATATAAGGAGAAAAAAGTGTTGGAAAGTGATGTTGTTGTATATAATATCAATAAAGATTATCGAATTGTAGGCTTGAAAGGTAATAAATGCAGTTTATTTTTCAAAAATCACCGTAATAAACTATTGGCAACATTAGACGGATGTAATGAAATATTTACAAAAATATCTACAGCTGATGATTACGAACTGAATTCTATTGAAAAAGAATATTTATTATCTTTTATCAGAACAAAAAAATATTCAATTACCAAAGATGTAGCCGATTTTTTACATGTTTCCATTATAAAATATTTAGATGGCAGAGAAGAATATGTTTCTGAAAAAAACTTAAAAAAAAGAATACATAACGGTATCGATTTTGCCAAAGTTTACGTAGGAAAATTAATCTCCGGAAGTATTATAATTAAAGATGATTCCGTTAATTGTTCTTATGATTTTTCTTCTGCGGAAATAAATAAATTAATTATAGGAAATAATTGTACGGTGAATATTGATTTACGCGATAATCCTCATATTGAAACTTTGCAAATTAAAGAACAATTTTCCGGCTCAATAAATTTATCTCGTTCTAACATCGAAAGTATATTTATTGCCAATAACTGTCGATGCAATTTAAGTATTATAAACTCCAAAAAATGTTTTAATTTACAAATTGCCGACATTTTTAGCGGAAATATGCATATTTCAAACAGTTGTTTATATGCTATATCTGTCGGATATTATTCTTATGCCGATATAAATCTTACAAATAATATAATTAAAAAAGATATTGTTATAGGAGATTCTTTTCGCGGAAATTTATATGCCATAGATCAAAATACCGATATGATAAAAATAGGTAATGATTGCAAAGGAAATATAAAAACCAATAATTCATCTCAATTAACCGGATATAAAAAACTTTTCATCGGTAATGATTTTGGCGGTCAAATAAATTTGAATAATGACGAATGTATAAAATTTATTGAAACAGGTAAAAATTTTTGCGGGCATCTTGAAGCTTTATATTGTCAATATTTGCAAAAAATAAAGTTTGACAAATATTATGGAGGTAATTCCGATTTTTCATCATCGAGTATTAAAAATATTTTTATTGATTATGGCGCATGCGGAACATTGACTTTAAAAAATTGCAGTAATTTGGAAACAATAGAAACTTATAATGAAAACAAATTAATAATAGATTCAGACCAAAAAAGTTCTAAAATAAAATTGAATGAAAATATGATTTATTACTATTTTAACAATTTTAAAAATACTTATTTTAATATGCCTATATACAAAAAAATATATAAAATTATACAGGAACGTTTCATTCAATAAAAAAGTTACATTTTTGTTACAAAATGCTTGTTTTTTTATCAAAAATATGATATATTATAATTATATTAAGACAACCTCTTAAACAAGGAGGATATTATGATGAAAGTTACTAAAGAAAACGGAATTAGATTCTTAAATGAAATTAACAAACCGATAACTTCAAAAGATCAAATATTTAACATATTGTTTGAAGTGTGCGGAATAAGTGATGCCGTTAATACCAAACATGTTTTTTTTCAAGAAGTAATTATTAAATTTAATGCTTCAAAGGCAAGAACCGTAATTGAAAATAATCTTCCGTACCTGACAGAGAGTCATTTTATCGATGTTGCAATTTATGCTTATATTAAAGCCGGTTTTAATATAAAAGATTTTGATAAAGACTTAACCGAATATAAAAAAAATTATAATTTTATATTCGCCGATACAACCCAAAGTAAAATAACTTTTGCAAATGCATAAAATTTAATATACACCAAAAAAAAGCCCCGTTTTTTAACGGGGTTTTCTTATTGGTTATCGATAAATCTTTGAATTGTTGTAAAAACTTTTTGATAATATTTATCGCCATGAGGACAAAAAGCTTTTTTATCAACTTCTTTTTCTTCTTTCATATATTCGTCTTTAGTGCGTTTTATTCCTTTTATTTTTATTTTAGCAGTCTCATTAAAAAACAAATCAATCAAATCTTGAATATCTGCTTCATATATTCCGTCAACTTCATCTTCTTGTAATTTCAAATCATGAAGTTTATTTTGCGTCTTATGTAAATAAGTCGGACAAAATTCACGATTGATAATAGGGGTGTCAATAACCAATTTATGAGTAAACATTTTCAGTAAATCATTTTCTTTTAAATACAAACCTAACTCTTCTTCTAATTCACGCAATCCGCCTGTTTTAACGGCTTCGCCGACTTGAATATGTCCTCCGCAAGAAACATCTAACAAATTAGGATATAATTGTTTGTCTTTTCCGCGAAGTTGAAGCCATACATTACCGTCTTCGGAAATAATCCAACAGTGAAAAGCTTTATGCCACAGACCTTCTTTGTGAGCTTGACTTTTCATGGCCACGCCCAACAAATTCATTTCCGAGTCATAAATATCTATCATTTCATCGGCCATTTTTAACATATCCTCATTGCTTTAAATATCATACTTTTAACAGGTACTGAATTTTCTGTTCTTAAATTAAACTCTTCTTTATAAATATCACAAAAACCATTTTTAATCAATAAATTTTCCACTCGGGTCGGATTATGCATAAATCTGCCATTAGTTTGAAGTTTATAATCTTCGTCACCCTCATTTATTTCAATAGAAAATATCAAATTTTTTCCGGAACAATATTTAATAAATTCATCAAGTTTGCCTATATATCCCAACACATCACCGACAACAATCCAATCATAATCTTTACGAGATTTCAAAAACTCGATAATATCCGATTTTACTAATTCATCATAAACATTTTTTTCTTTAGCTTTTTCGAGCATTTTAGCAGATATGTCTACTCCGATGAGATAATTTTCAGCTTCTTTAACAGCCATACCGACAAGCCCCGAACCGCACCCCAAATCCGCAATACGACCGACCACATGTCCCGCAATTCGTTTAATAACCAACGGAGCTGTATAATCCAAATTTTGCATAACCACCTCGTAATTATCAGCAAAATTGTCAAACAACCTTTCAGTAAAAATTTTATTACCTTCAATATTTTCTCCTTCCAACGCTGATTTTGCATAAACGGCGAACTGATTATTCGGATAAGATTTATACCAATTTTGAGCAATTTCTTTAGCTTTTTGACTGTCTTTTGCTTCCAATAACACTAAAGTTTCCCAAATATTGATAGAAACTTCTATAAGATTTTGGTTTAAGGCTAAAGCATTAAAAAATAATCCTAAAGCTTCTTCATATTCTTCCAAATCACGTAACACAACGCCTAAATTATTACTTACATCAGCAGACGAGGGCGATAAAATTACGGCTTTGCGATAAATTTCCATTGCTTCGAGTAAGCGTTTTTGTCGATATAACATTTCAGCATAATTATTATATACCGTAAAATCTTTACTGTCTGCATCAACAAGCTGCTTATATCTTTTCTCAGCTTCTTCAAATTCATTATTACGGCTAAAAATATCAGCTAAACATAATTTGGGTTCAGGATTATTCGGATTTAGCATTTCGGCTTCCAAAAACATCTGTTTAGCCTCTGATTCTTTTTTTTGTCCTAAAAAACACAGTCCCATTAAATATCTTATTGTATCGGAAGCAGAAAGTAATTTAAGAGCTGTGGAGGCATATTCCAAAGCTTTTTCAAACTCATTTTTATTATGATATATCCATGCCAAATTATACCAAACAAGAGCTTCCGAAGGATATTTTTCAGCCAAATCACTTAAATTTTTAATTGCCTTTTTTTCATCATCAAAACGATAACTGTTTGCCATATTTATTTCGGCATTTGCAAAATTTTTATCATATTGCAAAGCTTTTTCCCAATAATCACGAGCACTTGTTAAATTCCCTAAATTTTCATAAATGCAGGCAATTTCATTGTAAGTTTCTTTAATTTGCGGAGCTAAAGCAACAACCTTATTAAAATTATACAAAGCATCAAAAAACTGACCTGAAGCTTTTAGGGAAAATGCCAAATTATAATATAACGCAGGGTCATCAACCTTATTTCTTATTGCACCGGAAAAATATGAGCATGCCTCATTATGCAATCCTTTTTGTTGGGCCGTAAGCCCTAATAAATTAAGCACATCCGGGTTGTTTGGAGTTGTTTCAAAAATTTGACGAGCATAAGCTTCAGCACGATCAAAATCGCCTGTGTCAAAACATTTCAAAGCCTCTCTAAACAAATCATTATATGACATTTTTTATCACTGCTTATCAAATTTTTGCTTTTTATATCAAATTTATTACAAAAAATCCAGCAAAATTATTAAAAAAACTCTTGATTTTATATTTATATTATTATAAATTGCGCTTACTTCCGAGAATGAAGACGAGTAATTCGTCTCGTTTGGTTTGTAAAAATCAAAACTATCGGGACAATAATATAAGCTTATAAAAAAGGAAAATAAAATATGAAAAGTATCATTTCTGCAAAGAAGAAAAAAGAACGCCAATATGGTGTGATATGGGGTAATCCCAATTCATCTGTTGCCAAAAGAGAGTATGCTCCCGGTCAACACGGTCAAAGAAGAAAAAAAGCAACCGACTATGGTGTTCAATTATCTGCAAAACAAAAATTGAAAACTTACTATGGTAATGTTTCAGAAAAACAATTCTACAAATATTATGTTGAAGCTATTCGCCGTTCAGGTGACGCAGCTGAAAACCTCATCGGTATTTTAGAATCTCGTTTGGATAATATTGTATACAAAGCAAAATTTGTTCCGACAATTTTTGCTGCTCGTCAATTTGTAAACCACGGTCATGTAACAGTTAACGGTAAAAAAGTAAACATTCCTTCATATATGTTAAAAGCCGGTGACGTTATCGAGGTTAGAGCAAAATCTAAACAATTACCGATAGTTATTGCTGCTTTGGAATCTACTACTCGTGATGTTCCGTCATATATTGAATTAGATGCTAAAAAAGCTTCTGCAAAATATGCTTTTGTACCGAAGTTTGAAGATGTTCCTTACGCTTCTGTTATGGAGCCGAACTTGGTTATCGAATTCTACTCAAGATAATAATTTACAATATCTTGAAAAAAATCCTCAGAGATGTGCAAACTCTGAGGATTTTGTTTTAAAAAATAATATTTTTATTTTATAATGCAACTCGCTATATAGTGATTTATATAATGAGGAAACAAAATATGGATGATATAAAAATAGCTTCTAAAACAAAAAATAATACTACCTCTAAACAAAAAGGCAGAAATTTTTGGCAATATATGTTTGATATAATTATCAAAACACTTTTATGTGCGGCAATTATACTCACGAACTTTATTTTATTTGCCAATTCGGGAAGTTATAATATATTTTCATCATCTATGTATGGTAATTTGGAAATATTATACATATTTGCGGGAATTACCGGCATAAGTTTCATTCTTGTATTTTTTGCCTCATTAATCAGACCTTTGGAAAATATACTTTTAGCAACAATTTTCGGTTTATTTACTGTAGTAATAATAAATCAGTTTGCCACATTTGATAAACAATCCGCATTATTATTGTTGTTTGAAGGTATTTTCAGTAATGAAGTTAACATAATTCTTTACAGCTATTCGCAATTAATTATTTTTGGTGTTGTATTCCTCATTTCTTGGATTATTTTATCTTTGTTGAGTCGTAGTTTTCTGTTTTACTTAACTGTCGGTATATGCGGTTTATTAGGTTGGCTTATAAGTGAAGCATATCTTAATCCTCAAATAAAATATTTTAATGATGTTGCATCTTTACCTAATTTAAAAAAAGAAGACATGGGTAAAAATTTTATTTTTCTCTCATTTAATGATTTAACATCCGTAAACAATATCAAAAAAATAAACTCCGATAAAAATAGCGATCTTAATGATCAAGCTTATAACAATGCATTAGGCTTTTATCATAAAAACAACTTTACATTATATCCCAATGCATTAGTTCAAGATATTGACGATCCTTTTGCTAATTTAATATCATCATATAATTCGGAAGATTTAACTCAATTAGCAGAATATAATACATTATCATCAATCGTTAAAGAACCGTATTTTAATTTTAAAACATTACAAAACAACAAAATCCAATTAATGAACAATGCATTATATGATTTATTACGTAAAGACGACTATAAAATAAATGTATTTCAAACCAGAGACATTGATACCTGTTATGTAAATTATAAACTTAATGTAAGTTCTTGCAAAGAAAAGATTTTGTCCCCAATATCTTTTGAAGCTGATCATTTTACAACTTTTGATAAAATGATTGTTTTGATCGGTCAATGGCTGGAATCAACAAAATTAATAAAATCTGTCAATCCCGTATTAAAATTATTGGAATATGGAAAACCTTATATCCCGCAAGAATTTTCATCTAAAAACGTTGATTTAGGTAAAATATATTCATATAATTCAATTAAAATATTTGATCAAATCATTGACACTATTGATAAATTATCAGGAAATCAGGCATATTTTGCTATTATAGATCTTCCGTCAGATAATTATGTATATGATGAATATTGTCAAATTAAGCCGGTTGATTCATGGATGAGTGCAAAAAATAATTTTTCGCCCAGAAGTTCACTCGGTAATCGTCAAAAAGCATATTTAGATCAATTAAATTGTTTATATGGAAGTTTAGAAAAATTTATTAAACAACTTGATATTATGGGACAAACAGAAAATACCACCATAGTTATTCAGGGATTAAACAATCCTATTGAATTAATCGGTAAAAATGCTGAATTTTATAAACAAATTCAAAATAAACAACAAGTTTCATTAGCTGTAAAACTTCCGCAAGATACTCAATCAAAAATTGATTATTCGGTATGTAGTGTTCCGGAATTTATAAATTCAATATTCTTTAGTAAAAAACCATGTAACAATTTTGCTGTGTTGAAAACAACGGATAAAAATATTGAAATGGTTAAAAAATCAGTTAATGCAGACAAAATAAGTGAAACAACTCTAAAAAAGGCCGTTACATTATTTAATACTTGGTTTAATATATGGAGTATAAATAATAATTTCCAAGATCATGACGTAAATATCAAATCTTCAACAAACACTATTATAAAAGAAGCTCCTGTAATGGATGAAGCTATAGAAGATATTCCGGAAACAGAAATGGAATCTATTAAAGCAGCATCAGATGAAACAAATACTAAAGAGCTTATAAACGAAGCTAAAGAAGATGCAACAACAGTTGAAACTGTTGAAAATATCAAAGAAGAAATTGTCGACACAATTCAAAAGACCAATGAAGAAGTTGTCAAAAAACCTTCCAAATTGGAAGAATTGGCTAAAAATACTTATAAAGAAATAAATTCTAAAGTAGACGAAGTCATAAAAAATAAAAAATCAAATAAAAAAGAAAATCTTATCGATAAAATAAATAATGCAACCCAAAAATTATCATCAGACATTAATAATACCATAAAAAATGTGACAGATAAAGTCAGTGATGCTTTAACTTCTTCAGAAAAACCTGAAGATGCTAAAGCTACAACAACAGAAAACGATATTGTTCCCGTTGTAAAAAATAATAAAGCAGATATTATAGCCGAAACCAAAAAAGCTATAAAAGAAAAAGAAGCTGCCTTAAAAGAAAAAACTGACAAATTGTTAGAAGAAGAACTTAAAATCAAAGAACAAACATCTGCACAAAGTCCGGAATTAAAAAGTATTTTAGAAGCTCCGGTTGCTGACGGTCAAAATCTTTCACCGGAAGAATTAAAGAAACTATATCATCAAAAGCTTAAAAATGCCGTCAAAAACAGCAATGTTCAAGTTGAGGTTATCGAAAGATAAACCTATAGATTAAGGATATGATTTGTGGCTGAAAAAAGAAAAAAAACAGCAAAGTCTTCTTTATATAAAAAATTTTCAATATTTTGCAAAAATAAACGAGCAAAATACTCTTTAATTATATTTTTAATTTTATTTATATTAAGCTTATTTGCCGAACTTATTGCAAATGATAAACCATTAGCCGTAAAATATAAAAATAATTGGTATTTCCCGATAATAACCGACTATACCGAACAAACATTTGGCGGAGACTTTCCGACATTAACCGACTATAAAGATCCTTTAATTATAAAAAACATTAAAGAAAACGGTGATTTTTGGACAACCGTAATACCATACTCGTTTAATACTGTTGATTATAATTTGAATAGGCCGACTCCGTCATCACCGGATAAAAATCATTGGTTAGGTACAGATGATGAGGGCAGGGATATTTTATCCCGAATATTATATGGTTTACGTTTATCTGTAATTTTTGCCTTCATTTTAACCGCAATATCCTCAATTTTAGGTATTATTATCGGAGCTATTCAAGGATATTTTGGCGGAAAAACAGATATTATCATTCAAAGGATTCTGGAAATTTGGGAATCTTTGCCTCAATTATTTATTTTAATTATAATTGCCAGCATCTTTACCCCAAGTTTTTGGACATTACTTTTAATTATGTTGTTTTTCGGTTGGCCGGCATTGGTAGGTGTAGTCAGAGCAGAATTTTTACGAACTCGAAATTTTGAATATGTCAAAGCGGCTAAAGCTTTAGGCGTAAGCAATACAAGAATAATGTTTCGTCATATTTTACCGAATGCTTTAGTTGCATCTATAACATTTATACCTTTTATATTATCAGAATCTATTGTAGCTTTGACAGCTTTAGATTTTCTGGGCTTGGGTTTATCTTATGAATATCCTTCTTTAGGAGATTTGGTTCGTCAAGGTAAAGATAATCTTCAAGCTCCTTGGATAGGTATTTCTATATTTATAGTTTTATCATCACTTCTTACAATGTTAATTTTTATCGGAGAAGGAGTAAGAGATGCTTTTGACACAAGGAGAAATAACTGATGAGTTTATTAAAAATCAGCAACTTAAGTGTCGGCTTCAATTCTTTAGAAGGATATAAATATAAAGTAATTAAAAACATTAGTTTTGAGCTTAATAAAGGAGAAGTGTTAGGAATTGTCGGAGAATCAGGTTCCGGAAAATCTCTCACAGCTTTATCAATAATGGGATTATTACCTTATCCCAAAGCTTTTCACAGTAAAGAAAGTTCTATAAAATTCAATGATATAGAGTTATTAAATAATCCGAATATTAAAGAATATCGTGGAAATAAGATCTCTTATATATTCCAAGAACCGATGTCCAGTCTAAATCCGTTACATACTATCGGTAAACAAATAGCCGAAAGCATTATAATTCATCAAAAAATAAGTGCAAAAAAAGCCAAAGAAGAAGCAATTCGATTATTATCACTTACCGGTATTAAAAATGCTAAAAATAAATACAATGCATATCCTCATGAACTATCTGGCGGACAACGTCAAAGAGTAATGTTAGCAATGGCTATTGCAAACAAACCGGATATTTTAATAGCCGATGAACCGACCACAGCTTTAGATGTCACAATAGCTTCTCAAATTTTAGATTTATTGATTGAATTAAAAAATAAGTTAGGTATGTCTATTATTTTCATTAGTCATGATTTAAATGTTATCCGTAAAATATCGGATAGGGTTTTAGTCATGAAAAGTGGAAAAATCATTGAAGAAAATTCTTGTGAAAATATATTTAGACATCCGTCACATAGTTATACTAAAGCATTAATATATTCTCTTAATTTTTTGAAAAATAATAATTTATCAAAAAACATAGTTTTGGCGTCTGCTCAAAATATAACCGTCAAATTTCCCATATCTAAAACATTTTTTGGTAAAGTTAAAGAATATTTATATGCCGTAAATAATGTCTCATTAAAATTAAGAAAAGGAAAGACTCTGGGATTAGTCGGCGAATCAGGGTCGGGAAAAACCACTTTAGCCATGGCTTTTGCCGGATTAAATTCATATCAGGGAAATATCTATTATAATAACACAGATATAAAAACAATAAAAAACAAAGAATTAAGAAAAAAAATTCAGATTGTTTTTCAAGATCCTTATAACTCTTTAAATCCCAGAATGAATATAAAAGAAATTATCTCCGAAGGTCTAAAAGTTCATTTCAAACTAACCAAAGAACAAGAATTAAATATTATCAAAAAAGTTTTAATGGAAGTAGGGTTAAGGCCGGATTGTCTTAATAAATATCCTCATGAATTTTCCGGCGGTCAACGTCAAAGAATTGCCATTGCTCGAGCATTGGTTGTAGAACCTGAACTTCTTATTCTTGATGAACCCACATCAGCTCTTGATGTTACAATAGCAGGGCAAATACTTAAACTTTTACGAAAAATACAAGAGGTTAGAGGATTATCTTATTTGTTTATTTCTCATAATATAAAAGCTGTTCGTTCACTGTCTGACGATATTGCCGTCATGAAAGACGGTAAAATAATTGAATTAAACTATGCATCAAAAATTTTGCAAAACCCACTTAACCCATACACAAAAAAGTTAATACAATCTGCAAATATAGGCCGAAAATATGGAAAAAAAATTATTAGATAACCTCATTCAAATATTAGGTAAATTCAAAGACTTAAAACGAACCGGTTGGTTAATGTTTAATGTCACATTACCGGAATCAGATGCAGATCATAGTTTTGGAGTGGCGCTACTTGCTACTATGTTAGCTCCTGAAAAATTAAACAGGCAAAAGTGTATAGAATTAGCCCTCATTCACGATTTGGCGGAAATTTATGCCGGCGATATAACTCCTCATGATAATATACCTGAAGAAATTAAAGACAATCAGGAAAGAAAAGGGGCTTTACGTCTGGCAGACGAATTAAATTGGCCAAATTTATTAAATTTGGTTGATGAATATAACTCGCAAAAAACTTTAGAAGCTCGTTTTATAAAATTGATTGATAAATTAGAAACTTTAATGTCTGCTAAATATTATACTGATAATAACAGAAGCAAAGACAACTTTTTAGAAGAATTTATTGCATATGCTCAAAAATACGCATCTGCAAATAATGATGATGAACTAATACCGATTAAAAAGATAATAGAATCTTTCTAAATTTATTCTTCATATGAAGTTAAAACATTTAGTGACATCTGTAAGTCTTCCGGATACCCGGTATGCGGTTCTAATGAAAGAATAGTACAAATATCATTAAATTTATCAGCTAAAATGCTTTCATAATCAACATCGCCTTCTCCCACAACAACATTACGCTTTAGTTCACTATCATAATCAGTAATATGAAAATACTGACAAGTATTTACTAAATCTTGTAATTCTTGTGGTTTATAATCATCAGCCGTAGCAAAAACAAGACCTAAATTTATTAAAGGAAAAATATTAGAAAAATTATATAATTCAAGAAGTTGATGCATTTTATTAATACTATCTATATTACATAAACCATCATTTTCAAGCAGTAATGTAATACCTCGGTCTAATGCTAATCGGCTATAAACATCAAGTTTTTTACCTAAATCCTCCAGAGTAATATCTTCTTTCAAATATGAATAAATTCTAATATTAGGTGCACCGAAAATATCTGCCAAATCCATAAGTTTTGTAAAATACTCCAATTCATCATTTACATTTTCCCCCATAATAGCAAACTCTTGTTGTTTAGATGACCATTTCAAAAAAGGAGAGGCGATAGCAGATACCAAAATACCTGAAGACGAAAGCTTTGCAGACAACTCTGTTGCTTCAACAAGATTCAAATCAACAATATTTTTATTTTCGATTTTATTAAGTTCAATATATTTTAACCCATTTTTTTTAGCAAAACCGATAAATTCATCAATATTTGTCGAAAATTCATTATTTACAAAACTTAATTCCATCTTATTTACCCTTATATATTTAAAAAACTTACTCGAATATTATTAAAAACAACAATAAAATCAATAGTTTTTTATTTTAGCAAAACATTTAATATCACGAAAGACATCATATTTTAAAAGCATTTGCTTGTGAGTTCCTTCCAAAATATAATTATTTTTTTCGGCAACTCGACAAGAAGCAATATTATCAACTTCGCTTCTGATAACAAGTCGATTTAGCCCTGATATAAATGATTGTTTTTCAATAAGTTTTACAGCTTCAGACATATATCCGTTACCATTATATTCTTCGGCCAACCAATATCCGATTTCTGCCGAATGATTATTTAAATCAATATTATGAATATCGATAGATCCGATAGCTTTTCCGGTATCATTCAAAACAATAGAGTAGGCGTAATTTTCTTTTTTGTTCCATAAATCAATAAACATGTCTGTTGCATTATAACAATCTTGAAAAGAATTGGTTTTATCCACCCAAAGAAGATAATTGCGCAAAAACAAACGATTTTTTTCAATCTCAAACCAATAATCATTATCATAATTATGATTATTACGAGCCACAAGTTTAATTTTAACACCATCTATAATTTCAGGCATAAAAAAATTTTCTATCATTAGTACAAAGTCCTTAAAAAAGTATTGTAAATTTATTGTGTTTTTTCGTCGAAAAACGAATAATGCTTTGAATTTACTATAATAATTTTATATTAAAATATATATCTGATGTTATAGGGCAGATACCTGATGCTTTTATAGAGATGCTTGATATTTTTTACACATCCCCTTATAATAGCTATAAACATATTTGTCGCATAATATATATTATGAATAACAAAGTATCATTTTAAGACGCTTATGAATTACTAATAAAACAAGGGCCGTACAACATCATTATACCATTCCTCTCGTTCTTTATCACTTAACATATACTTTTTTATATCTGTCATATTATTTATTCTTCATATTTTGTAAAATTTTTTTATAAAATTTATTAGCTTTTTCAACAAGTTCCACTTTATTCAGATATTTTATATCATTTTTTATCTGACGCATTTTAGTTATATATTCTTCTTTTCCAGACGAATTTTTCATCATCAAAACAGAATATTCACGATATAGTGAAAGCATTATGTAATGTGCCATTTCAATATTTGCAATATCATTTTCAATATTTGCCACATTATTTTTAGCTTTTTTTATATCCATTCTACCATCGACCATAATCCGTTCTCTTTTTTAATATGTAAAATTGAACCATTAGGAATATCTGATACATTTTCACCCAGAGCTATCAAAGTTTGAGACAGCATAATGCCATGAGAAGCTATTGCCACACACTTGTATTCATTTTTTGAAGCCCAATATTCCAACCCTTCAAAAACTCTCGTTCTAACTTGTTTTCTTGTTTCACCTTTAGGATAACAAGCATCATCATTATCATGATCATGAGAGTGCATTTTTTCAAATTCTTCACTATATTTTTCTTTAGCTTCAATATAGTGCATGCCTTCTACCACTCCGACATCAACTTCCGTAAAATTAGCATCTTCAACAATTTCTTTTTTTAATGATATATTAGCTAATTCCGCTGTTTGTCTGGCTCGAAACAATGGTGAAGAAACAATAATTTCCACTCCCTTACCCGCTAATTTTTCACCGACTTTTAATGCTTGTTCTTTTCCCAAATCAGTTAAAACCGAATCATTGGTTCTACCTTGTATTCTGCCGACCAAATTATATGTACTTTGTCCATGTCTGAATATATAAAAATCTTTTCTCATTTCAACACCTTCTTAAATTCTTTTGAAATAGTTGTATGTAATTTATCCCCTACATGACCAAATTCATCGACCACAATAAGTTTCGAATTTTTCATTTTTTTATGCAGATCATAAGCCCCTTTAAACGGACATATCAAATCAAGCCTGTTATGAATAAGAACTGCTTCTATATCCTTGATTTTATTTATATTTTTTAAAATATCATCTTCTTCTTTCAAGAAAAAATTATTATCAGCATAATGCATATAAATACGATTTGATGCTAATTCTTTATCACAAACATCTGAAAATTCAGCAAATTTTGGATTCATACTTCCACAAATTCGCTCAAACCAACCATATTCATTTATAGCTGTAAGTTGATTTTTTTTGCTAACAGATTGGATTAATTTATTATAATAACTCTTTATATTTCCTTTACTTTTTTTATTTAAATACTCTACAAAATCCGGATAAATATTTTTTATTCCATCAAATTCCCAATTTAAAAAATCTTTATTTGCTAAAAATATTTGCGAAAGCAACATTTTTTCAACTTTATCAGGATTTCTTTCTGCCCACAAAAGTGCCAAAGTAGATCCCCATGAAGCACCTCGAAGAATTATTTTTTCATTTATATTCAAATGATTAATCAATCTATCATAATCATTTAACAAATCTTTGGTTGTATTATTTTTAATCTCTCCCATAGGTTCCGAACGATTACAACCTCGTTGTTCTACCACAATTACACGATATTTTTTTAAGTTTATACCTTTTATATGTTTGGCTCGACAGCTTCCACCCGGTCCGCCATGAAAAATTAATATAGGTTTGCCATTTTTATTTCCATATTCGGCAAAATAAACCTTATGTCCGTTATCTTCCGGTAAATATCCCTCATTATAAGGCTTCGGCAAAAACCATTTTTCAAAAAACATCTTTTACCCCCTTGGTTTACAACCACAATATTCCTGATTATACAGATTAAGTTCTTTTATTAATTGATTTCTTAATTCTTGCATACCGAACTTACGACCTTCAATTTCAATATATTCAAGCCCTGCTCTTTTAGCTTCTTCATAAGCAACGTTATTAACTTGATTCAAATCTTTATACCTTGAAACGCCTAATACACTTGCAACACCGTCAAAACCGTTTTCTTTAGCATATTCAAAAGCTCGTCTTAATCTCATACCAAAACATATTGAACAACGTTCCTGACGCTCCGGAAGATGTTCCAAACCTTTTGTCAATTCACACCAACGCTCGTTATCATATTCCAACTCAATAAATTCAACCCCATATTTATCACAAACACGTTTATTTTCATCACATCTTTTACGATATTCAACTTCGGGCCTTATATTAGGATTATAAAACAAAACCGAAAAATGTTTTCCATCTTCGGCCAATTTTTTTATTACTGCACAAGAGCAAGGTGCACAACATGATAACAATAAAAAACTCATTTAATCTTGATTCCTGATTTTCTTTTAAATATAAATATTATTATAGATTATGGCAATTTTAATTTTAGGTTTATCATATGAAAAAGTTTAAAAATATTGTTATTTTAACCGGAGCAGGAATTTCAGCCGAATCAGGTTTAGCTACATTCAGAGCATCGAACGGATTATGGAATAATCACAAAGTTGATGATGTTGCAACGATTGAAGGATTTGCTCGCAATCCTAAATATGTTCACGATTTTTATAATGAATTAAAAACAGAATTAAAAAATGCTCAACCCAATTCTGCTCATTTAGCAATTACCAAACTTCAAAAAGAATATCCTGCAGAAATAAACATAATTACCCAAAATGTTGATACACTTCACGAAAAAGCTAAAAACAAAAACATATACCACATACATGGCCAAATAAACCAAGCCATTTGTTTAAAATGTGGTCATATTCTGCAAACTTTCGGCAAAGTAAATATTAACACTATATGTTCAAATTGCCATGAAATCGGTCACATGAAACCAAACATTGTTTTTTTTGGTGAAAACTTACTTTATATGGATAAAGTAGAACAACTTTTACAAAAATGCGATTTATTTTTATCCATAGGAACATCCGGTGTTGTTTTCCCTGCAGCTTCATTTGTTCAAACTGCTAAATATTACGGAGCCGAAACTTACGAATTTAATTTAGAAAACACTTCAAACAATTTCTTTTTTGACAAGCATATTATCGGCCCGGCAGGAACCACCCTTCCCGCATTTGTTGATGAATTACTTAAAAATAACTCTTAACCCAAGATTTTATTTTATCAATAAAATTTCTGATTGATAAAATAGGTTTACTTTCCGATAAACAAAGAAATTCAACAACACAATTTTCTTTAATCTTTTCTTTTGAATAATCATTAACTTTTTTAATCATTTTATTTATTCTCTTTGTCTTACTTATAAGATTTATTTTTATATAATACTTATTATCTTAAAATTCGACTTTACATTTATCTTATAAAGCATTAAAACCTTTTTGATTAATAACAACCAAATTAAAAAACAAAAAAATGATAAAAGATTTAACTAAAGGTTCACCTCTAAAACTTATTATATACTTTGCATTTCCAATATTGTTGGGAAATATATTCCAACAACTTTTTCATATATCGGATATTCTTATTGTCGGTCGTCTTTTAGGGGTTAAATCCTTGGCAGCTTTAGGAGCCTCTGCACCGATATTTTTTATGTTTTTAATAGTTGCCTTCGGATTTACCGGAGGTTTAACTGTTATTACGGCGCAACGTTTTGGAGCTAAAGATATCAAAGGAGTTAAATCATCTTTTTTTCACTCTCTGATTGCTGCCGGAACTTTTAGTATGATAATCAGCTTTAGTGTAATTTTCTTCTTAAAAGATATCTTAAACATAATGAATATACCTCAAGAGCTTATGGAAGATGCTTACAAATTTACATATATTCTCGGCATTTCAATGAGCGTCGTAATTTTATACAATCTTTTATCCGGCTCAATCAGAGCATTAGGAGACTCAAAAACTCCTCTGTATTTTTTAATTATATCATCACTTTTAAATATTGCTTTTAACTTTATATTTATAAAATTTCTAAAATTCGGAGTTCAAGGATCAGCTCTGGGAACTTTTTGCTCAATAAGTTTAAGTGCTATAGCTTGTATTTTATTTATATATAAAAAATATCCGATGTTAAAATTAAATTTATCCGATTGCAAATACAGTCATAAAATAATGAAAGAACATTTACGAATTGCAATTCCCATGGCCTTACAATTTTCAATATTATCTATAGGTCTTCTCATTATTCAAAGTGTTTGCAACTCTTTTGGAACAAATATTATTGCCGGATTTACCGCAGCCATGCGTATTGAACAAATATCGACACAACCGTTATTTGCTTTAGGTATTGCTTTTGCCACCTATTCTGCTCAAAATTTTGGTGCTTTTTTAATTAAACGCATCAGACAAGGTGTCAGACAATGTATGCTTGCCGGATTTATTTTAAGCATAATCATAAGCATAATTATCCGAACATATGGCATCAATATGATTGCAATATTTATAAAAGATAAAAATATAGATATCATAAACATCGGACAGCAATATTTACTTTTATCTTCATATTTTTATTTTGCCTTGCTATGTATTTTTATTATTCGTAATGCCATTCAGGGAATGGGCAAAATTTTTGTTCCCATACTTTCCAGTATCATTGAGCTGATTGCAAGAATTATCACTGTTTTCTTACTGGCAAAAAAAATCGGTTATATGGGCGTTTTTTGGTCTGGGCCGATTGCATGGATATGTGGTGCACTGGTTGTAATTATCGGATATTTTATAATCATAAGACGATTAAACTATACTACACTGCGAAAAATATTTTTACTTAATAAAACATCTGAAAAACAAACCAAAAAAACCCGAAGATTAAATTAATAACCTTCGGGTTTTCTACATTATTTTATGTTATTTCATGTCTTTTTGATTTTGACCTTTTTCGACATAAACCTCAACTTGTTTTGCTGCTTTTTTAGCTAATGATATACAACCGGGACCGGCAATACATCCGCCTTCACAACACATAACCTCAAGCATATTGGCTTCGCAACCTTTTGTTGCATATCTTTTTAACAACTTGATATTTTCTTTATTCAAGCCATCAATTCTTTCCGGTCGATAATCAATTTTGCCTTCCACCAAATGGCCGACAGCACCTGCCACACCACCTGACAAAGGATATTTACGAGCTTGAGCCGAAGAAACTTTTGCAAACTCAACAGGTTCACAATCAGCAATTTCAACTTTAGCTCCAACAAACATTGCACCAATTTCTTCAAAAGTTAAAACATAATCAACATTAGGATCATATTCTGCTTCAGTTCTTTTAGCCAAACAAGGTCCGACAAAAACAGATACACAATCAGGCTGTTCTTTTTTAAGCATTTCAGCTGTATAATACATAGGTGTTTTTGTATGAGAAACAAAAGGTTGAATTTCAGGAATATGAACTTTTGCAGCTCTGTAATAAGCCGGACAACAAGAAGTTGTCATCAATTTAGCTCCTTCTTCCATTCTTTCAATAAATTCAGCTGCTTCATTAGCAGAAGTAATGTCCGCACCGGCAGCAACTTCAACTACATCGGCAAATCCGACTTTTTTCAAAGCACCGACGACTTGATTCAATTCAAACGGAAATTGACCGACAACAGCCGGAGCAAGCATTGCCACAACTTTTTTATCAGTATTATGAATAAGATTTAACACATCAACAAGTTGCGAACGTTCTACAATCGCCCCAAAAGGACAAGATTGCAAACATTTACCACAAGAAATACAAGATTCTTCATCAATATGTTCAACCCCGTTTTCATCTTTTTTAATTGCATTAACAGGGCAAGCCTCTTCACAAGGAACCGGCAATTTAACAATCGCATGATAAGGACAAACTTCCATACACTTACCGCAAGAAACACACAAATCAGGATCAATATGTGACTTTCCGTTTACAAAAGAAATAGCTTGTTTTGGACAGTTCATAACACATGGACGAGCAAAACAACCACGGCAAGCATCTGTAACCATATATTGCGATTTCACACAAGCCGAACAAGCTACATCAATAACCGACAAACAGCTTTTGGCATGATTTTGACGTTTTAAAGCTTCTTTACCATATTCACGCAAAGACATAGCTTCATTTGTTTCCTCATCAGGAGTAAACCCCATGGCAGCCATAAGACGATATTTTAAAACAGCTCTGTCTTTATAAATACAACAACGGCTCGAATCATAATTTTTCGGGCGCATATCTATAGGTATTTCATCTGCTGTTTCAAATCTGTCTTTATAAAAACTTTCTACAACTTTAACCAAAATTCTTGTACGCATTTGGTTAGCATAATTCTTGGGTATTAACAATTCTCATTTTCCTCTTTAGCAATAATTTCTCTGATTTTAGCAACAACTTTTTCCATAGTTGCTTCTTCGATTAATTCTCCATTAACTTCAACATAAGGACCTTTATTATAACCTTGACCGTTATGACAATGATTCATACATCTTACTTCAACTATATTTATTTTATCTGCAATGTCAGCCGGAGCATTAAACTCCAAGGCCTGAACTTGCGGAGCGCCCATTACAAAACAAGCTGTACCGGCGCAAATTTTTACTTCAATTTTTTCCATCTCAAGTTCTCCAAAAATATTTAAACATATTTTACACTTATTTCTTTTAAGAACTTACTTTGCAGTAATCTAAAGATCTTTTTAACAATATTTCTGCGAATGTCAAGTTCCATCGGCAAATTTGGGTCCTGATGGGCCTCATTTATTTTAGTTCCGATAACAAAATCTATTTTATCGGAATCGAGCAATAATCTTGTCAATCTCACGGCAGCATTATCTTTATCTTCGTCAACACCTTCTTTTAACATACGATATACATCTGTTAAAGTAAGTATTCCTTCTGTTACCAAATCAATTCCGGGCATAATTGATGCCATAGGGATATTAGGATCAAACGATGTTTTATCCATTTCACATTTTAAACATAACTCACGTTCAATAATATTAGCTGTTGTTCCGCCGCAAATAGCTGTTTTACCGTCATAATAATCTATCATTTCAGCTATATCTTTATCTTTTTCTTCATCAAACGGAGGTCCGCTTAACAACATCAATTTTCTGGGTTTACGAAAATATATAACCGTACAACTGATATCATCACCGGCTTTTTTTTCAGGTTCTTTATCCAAAGCCTCATGAACTATTGCTTCCGCCAACTCTGATGCCGAAATATAAGGTTTACGTCTTACTTGATTTTCCACAAACTTCCATACACCGTCTCTTTGCCAACCCAAAGGATATTTAGGATTTCCCAGTCCTGCTTGTGTAACACCGTCAGACATTATTATAATACGATCCTCTTCTTGAGCCGAAAACTGATAAACATTAATAATTCTGTCTTTCCAATTATCAGCTGTAATTTCTCTATGAGGAAGAATAAGTTGTTTAGCATTTCTGACAATAATACATTGAGGATTATCCATTTCATAAATACGAGTCTTTCCCTCTAACATCGCATCAACTATTGAAAATGTTGCATAACTGATTTTTCTTACCTGACAAATCGGTAATGCTTGCATCATTACCCCCGCAGAACGCACCAAATCCAAATCACTTTCAATAAATTTCATTGCCATTCTGGTGGTCATAGACGACAAAATATTTGCCTTAACCCCACTACCTAAACCATCAGACAAAACTGATATAATTCTTTGTTCTTCCGGCAATTTTTTTGACAAAACAGTATCACCGAAACAATTTTCCGTATGTTTATGTTCTTGATGAGATGCGATTTCAATGAACAAAGAATCATTCATCTTAAGACTGCCCCCTTCTATTTACGATAGTAATATTAGGCATATCTTCATTATCTTTAGAATAATCTTTTGCAATCGAACGCAACAGCACTTCGGTTTCAGCCATATGTTCTCCCAAAGTGCATGCAATTTGTTGTACTGTTGCCAAATTTTTCTCAATAACTTCTTTTGCTTTTTCGGCAATTTTTTCACGTTTTATTTCAACTTTAGTAACATCTTCGATTACACCGCCGACGACTTGTTTCGGTTCAATATTAAACACCATAACATCATAAACTTTATCATTAAATTTAGTGTTTTCACGTTTTACATCTTCACCCAAATCAAGAGATGCCGAAAACAAATTGGTAAACCCGATAAAATCACGCAAATTTGCGCCGATTAAATTATCTCGACTGTACAAATCAGCATGTTCTTCATCATTCCAAAACGCATTAACAAAATGATCATTATATTCAATAATCGACAGCTTTGAATTAACAATAACAATCGGAGACGGTATACATTTCAATAATGCATTAGCTTTTTTCTGTGCTCTGTGCTTTATATGAGAAACACACATATCAATTTCAGCTTTTCCATCTAAAATAGCCTTTGCAAAATTACGACAATTATCATAACCGCAACCGTTACAATTTATTTCATCATCAATAGAATGTTTACCCAACAATTCCAATACATGTTTTATTTGTTCATCATCATATTTCTTTTCATTAACGGGCTTAACATCATAATTTAATAAAATATCTTCTTTTTTATTATCCAATGTTGCATTTTCTTCTGCAGCAACATCATTCAACACACAAATTCTTTTTTCAAAACCTGATTTTTGTTGTCTGGTACAAGGACCGTTTACACATCCTCCGTCACAAGCCAAACATTCAATAAAAATCGGACGATCATGACCGGTATTATTAATATTTGAAAGTTCTCGTTTAATATTATCCAAACCGGTTAATTGCATCATATAAACATTATCTGTTTTACCATAATGTTTAATTGTTTCAATCATGCCGCCTTCTATCGGATAATAACGCCCTTTTGATGCATGTTTTTGAACAAAATCGATTCCTTCTTTAGGTGTAACATTATGATAATTTATACCTTTTTCTCTAAACCAGCGTCGCAAATCTCTAAACGAAATACTGGCATTAAGAATATCGGAATTTCTATCTGCTTCAAGTTTCTTGGCAATGCACGGACCGACAAAAACAATTTTTATATCATTACCAAAATCTTTTCTCATCATTTTACAATGAGCCAATAACGGTGACATAACCGGTGTCAAATTAACATTTAATTCCGGCTGATATTTATTTATATATTCAACGAACGACGGACAAGCTGTTGATAAATATACTCCGTTTTTCTTTTCACTCAAAAAATCGGCCAAATGAGCAGACACTTCTTCTGCCCCCAATGCAGTTTCCGCAACTCCTGCAAAACCTAACATTTCAATAGCCGTAAGTAATTGCTCTTTTGTAAGATTATTAAATTCAGCCACCCAAGAGGGTGCCAAAGAAACATAAACTCTTTCACCCGAAGCAATCAAATTTTTTGCTCTTGTAACATCATCTCGATCTTGTTTAGCTCTAACAGGACAAATTTTATAGCATTTGCCGCAAACAACACATAATTCCGGAACTATTTGAGCAGAATTATCTTCAATTTTAATAGCTTTTACCGGACATTGTCTTACACATTTATAACAGTCTTGACAATTATTTTTTATAGTAAAAATAGGATATTCGCGACTAGACATATATTTTATCCCTTAAAGTTCTTATCTAAAACATCAATTAATGTTCCACTATCAATATTATTATATTCAACTCCGTCGATCATAATATTAGGCCCTTTAAAACACAAACCGCAACATCTCAATCCGAAAAGTTCGATATCAGCCTCAATACCGTTATTTTCCAAATATTTTTTTATAATATCCAGATTTTTATTATTACCTCGGGCAAAACATGAACTTCCCATACATACTTGTATTTTTTTAACCACTTAAACCTCTCTTATCTACAATCAACGGAGTTAATATAATTTTATTTGATACTACAATTTTCCTTCATAAGCATCAAGATAAATTTTTCTGATATCATCCATCAAAGGATATACAGGATTTGCACCGGTGCATTGATCATCAAAAGCATTTTCCACCAGCCAATCAAGTTTAGCTTCAAAATCTTTTTTACTAATACCCCAATCCTTAATAGATAACGGGATATCAATTTCTTTTTTCAAGCCCTCAATAGCTTCGATTAAAGCATCAATTTTTTCATCTTCCGTTTTACCTTTCAAATTCAAATTATTTGCAATTTGAGCATAACGTCTTTTAGCTTCAGGCATTTTATATTGCGGAAAAATTGCCTGTTTACGAGGACAATCGGTCGCATTATATTTAATAACCTGATTAATCAACAACGCATTAGCAATACCGTGAGGAATATTAAATGCGGCACCGAGTTTATGCGCCATAGAATGACACAATCCCAAAAAAGAATTTGCAAAGGCCATACCTGCAATAGTAGCAGCATGATGCATTTTTTCTCTTGCTTTCGGATCATTAGCACCTTCTTTATACGCTCTCGGCAAATATCTGAATACTTGTTTAATAGCTTCCAAAGCAGTAGAATTAGTAAAGTTTGTAGCCATAACAGAAACATAAGCCTCAATAGCATGCACCAAAGCATCAATACCGCCGGCAGAAGTTAATCCTTTTGGCATATTATCAACAAAATTAGCATCAATAATTGCCATATTCGGTGTTAACGCATAATCAGCCAAAGCATATTTTACATGAGTTTCATCATCAGTAATAACTGCAAAAGGTGTAACTTCCGAACCGGTGCCCGAAGTTGTGGGAATTGCCACCATAGAAGCTTTTTTACCTAATTCACCGATAGTACAAATACGTTTTCTGATATCCATAAAGCGCATTGCAACATCTTCAAATGCAATTTCCGGTTTTTCATACTTAAGCCACATAATTTTAGCAGCATCCATAGGCGAACCGCCACCAAATGAAATAAATACATCAGGCTTAAACACATTAATCATAACAAGAGCTTCTTCAATTGTAGCTATTGTCGGATCCGGTTTCACATCAAAGAAAATTTGATATTCAATATCCATATCTTCCAATACATCGGTAATTGAATTAACCATACCCGAATCAAACAAATATCTGTCAGTAACGATAAATGCTCTCTTCTTACCTTCCAATTCACGTAAAGCGACATCTGTTGCCCCACGTTTGAAATAAATTTTTGGCGGCACTCTGAACCACAACATATTTTCTCTCCTTTCTGCAACAGTTTTATAGTTCAACAAATGTTTAACCCCGACGTTTTCACTAACCGAGTTACCACCCCAAGAGCCGCAACCCAATGTTAACGAAGGTTCTAATCTGAAATTAAACAAATCACCTATACCACCTTGTGATGAAGGAGAGTTAATCAATAAACGACCTGTCGGTAATTTTTGAGCAAAATAATCTACCCTGTCTTGTTTTCTGGTATCCGTATACAAAACAGATGTATGTCCCATACCGCCTAATTCTACCAAGGCCAAAGCCTTATCAACGGCCTCTTCAAATTTATCAGCCTTGTACAAAGTCAAAATCGGTGATAATTTCTCATGAGCAAACGGATTTGTTATATCTGTTGATGTTTGCTCTGCTAACAAAACTTTTGTATATTCCGGAACATTTACACCTGCCATTTTAGCAATTTTAACTGCCGGCTGACCGACGATTTCCGCATTAACCCCTTTCGGTGTTAATATAATCTTACTCAATTTATTTGCTTCTTTGTCATTTAACAAATAAGCACCTCTTTTGACAAATTCAGCTCTAACTTTTTCATAGACCGATTTAAGAGCAATAACTGATTGCTCTGAAGCACAAATCATACCATTATCAAAAGTCTTTGACATCAAAATATAAGAAACAGCCATTTCAATATCAGCAGTTTCATCAATAATTGCCGGAGTGTTACCGGCGCCCACGCCCAAAGCCGGTTTACCGGAAGAATAAGCTGCCTTAACCATTCCCGGTCCGCCTGTTGCCAAAATTCCGCTAACATCAGGATGCTTCAACAACAAATCTGTTAATTCCAAAGATGGTTCATCAATCCAACCGATAATATTTTCGGGAGCTCCTGCCTCCACGGCCGCTTCATAAATAAGTTTTGCTGCTTCAATAGTTGATTTTTTAGCTCTCGGATGTGGGGAAAAAATAATAGCATTACGAGTTTTCAAACTGATTAAAGCCTTAAATATTGCTGTCGATGTCGGGTTTGTTGTAGGAATAACTCCGGCAATAACGCCCAAAGGTTCAGCTACGATTTTCACGCCGTTTGTTTTATCAGATTTAATAATACCACAAGTTTTTTCATTTTTATATTTGTTGTAAATATATTCAGAAGCAAAGTGATTTTTTATTATCTTATCTTCAACAACCCCCATACCTGTATCAACCACAGCCATTTTAGCCAAAGGTATACGCGCCTTATCGGCAGCAGTTGCCGCAGCTTTAAAAATTTTATTAACTGTATTTTGATCATAAGTTGCAAAAATCTTTTGAGCTGCCTTAACTTTTTTAATTAAGGCTTCCAAATCTTTTGCTGTTTTTATAATTTTATTTTCCATTCCACAAACCTCAATTTTAAAAATTATTACAATTTTTTATTTTACACAAAAATAATTAAAAAAGACTTACCTTTCATAAAAAAGATAAGTCTGAAAAAAAATAAATAAATTTACTTCAGCTGCGAATGATACAAAGAGGCATAGACCGAATTCTTTTTATTCAACAATTCATCATGACTTCCTAACTCAACCAATTCACCATGGTTAATAACTGCAATTTTATCAGCATTTCGAACCGTTGATAATCTGTGAGCAATAATAAATACTGTTCTGTCTTTCATCAAATTTTCAACTGCTTGTTGTACCACAGCTTCCGATTTATTATCCAAAGCCGATGTTGCTTCATCAAGAATCACTATTTGAGCATTTTTCAAAAATGCACGAGCAATGGCAATACGTTGTTTTTGCCCTCCGGACAATAACGCACCTCTTTCTCCTATTACGGTATCAAGCCCTTTTTCCAATTCACCGATAAATTCATCCAAACAAGCATTCTTTACGGCCGAATTAACCTCTTCTTCAGTTGCATTTTCTTTACCCAACATAATATTATCACGAATAGTTCCCGAAAATAAAAAATTATCTTGAAAAACAATTGCAATATTTTCCCTTAAAGAATCAATATCTAAATCTTTGACATCAACCCCATCAAACAAAATAGCTCCTGATTGAACATCATAAAATCTCGGCAAAAGATTTACCATTGTGGTTTTTCCGCCACCGGAATTACCGACAAAAGCCACTGTCTCACCTTTTTTAATTTTCAAATTTATATTTTTTAATATCGGTTTATTTTTTTCATATTCAAAACAAATATTTTTATATTCAATTTCCTTTTTCAATCCGTTCATAACTTTAGCATTTTCTTTATTTTTGATATCAGGAACTTTTTCCAAGAGCGTGAATACACGATCCATAGCCATCAATGCAAACTGAACGGCATTAAAATTATTTCCGATAGCTTTAATAGGTGTATATAACATAATCAAAGCAGCAATAAATGACACAAAGTTACCCGGAGTAATTGTATCATTCACAATCAAATAACTTCCCAACCAAATTACCGCAGCAATACCTACCGAAACAATAAAATGCATCATCGGAGACAAAATACCGGTTCTTTGAACCATTTTTATACCTAATTTAAAACACGAAGTTAACGTATTTTCAAAACGCTTTGCCTGATAATCATAAAGATTATATGAACTGATAATTCTGTTTCCGGAAAATGTTTCATTAAAATGAGTAACCACTGCGGCTCCCGAAAATATAGTGTCACTAACAACATTTTTAATTTTTTTCTTAACTCGGGTTAACGGAAACAATGCAACACCCAACACAACAACGGCAACAATAGCCAGTTGCCAAGAATTATAAAACAACACTCCGATTAAAGACAAAGATGAAAACAATCTGGTCGTAAACAATTTTAAATTTGCCAATAAACCGTTACAACTTGTATCAACATCTGTATTAAAACTATAAACTATCTGACCGGAATTTTGTTTATCAAAAAAACCGGCATGATAACGAAGAAGTTTTTTATACAAATCTTTTTTTAAGCTCATTGATATCTTTTGCCCCACCCAAGTATTCATATATGTTGCAGTATAATTAAATACACTTTGAATAAGAGTAAAAAAGATAATCAATAAAGGAATATAAGCCGTATATGAAGCACCTTTTTGCACCATAACCACATCCATATAAGGCTTCAAAGCCCATGCAATCACCGCATCCATTGCCCCGATAGGAATGGTGATAAGAATGGCCAATAGCGCTCTACCCCAATATGGTTTTACATAAACCCACATTTTTGAATAATTAACAAACAAATTATTTGATTTAATTTTTTTCAATAAATTCTTAAACATTAGACACCGTTAAATAGTTACATACTCGGCAACAAGTTTATGATTAAATCATCAAAAAATCAATTATTTCACCATACTTATAAACACACCTTAAAAATTGTATAACCATTTTCCAAAGACTTAAAATTTATGCTTCCGCCTATTAATTTAACCGAACAATTTACAATTCCCAACCCAAGTCCCATACCGTCATTTTTATCGCAAATTAATCTATCACTTTGATAAAAATCTTCAAATATTTGTTTTTGAGATATTTTATTGATACCTATTCCATCATCAATTACCCAAAAACATCCTTTAATATTTTTAATTAAGACCTTTGTTTTAGAAAATTTTAATGCATTATCAACTAAATTTCTTATTATTTTTTCGACCAAAAAGAAATTTTGATAAATTTCATAATTTTTTAATTTCAATATTAATTTTATTCCTTTTTTTTCAAATTTATCATAATATTCATCACAAACTTTTTTTATAACATCTTGCAAATTAAATTTTTCTGCGACAATTTTTTCATCTTTTACAAAATTTGACATACCATTAATCATAAAAGTCAAATTATTACAAACATTTTCCATTTTTGTTATCTGTATATCGACCTCTCCCGACATATTTTCTTTAATATTTTCAATAATCAATCTTAATGCAGATATCGGTTGCCTTAAATCATGAACAGTTTTAGCAAATAAGCAACTGAAATTTTCAGATAAAAACCTACATTTTTCACAATTTTGACGCTCACAATCACTAACATCGACAAACACTCCGGCAATTTTTTCTTCTCCGTTTTCATAGAAAACTCCGGCTCCGAAACGACATTTTTTTATTTGTTTTTGTGATGTTAAAATTCTGATAAATCCACTGATATCTTTTTTATCTTTTAAAAGTGTTTTAAGTCCGGTTTTATATAAATATATATCTTGCGGCAAAATCAATTCTCTTATCAAATTTTTTCGACATGAATTACTGTTTTTTTCGTCAATTTCAAATAATTTATACACTCCCGATGACCAATAAAATTGTTTATTGGTCAAATCTAATTCCCAATATCCGCTTTTAGAAAATTTTTCACTCATCAATCTTCGTAACGAATTTATATGTAATAAATGAGAAAGATGCTGTTTTTCGGTAATATCTTCAAAACACAGCCACAAAAAATTATCTTCGGGATACACATATACAATATAAAAACGCCCCTGATATTCCCAATAAAAATGATGAGAATATTGATTATATAAAGCAATTTCAATATTTTTATTTAATACGGCCCAATCATCAGCTTGAACACAAAATTTCAAACTTTTATTTATATCTATTTTATTAAAAACACATTTTGCTTTGTCATTTATAAACAAAACCGAACCGAATTTGTTTATTTTCATCAAAAGATTGCTTGAAATATTCACAACAAATTCAGGCAGTCCCTCAAACTTATTGATCATATAACCCTAATTACTACATAAAATAAAAATCACGCAAAATATGTCCCTGTCCTGAAGATATTTCAAAATACCAATTTTCATACAAGAACTTATTATCGTTAATATAATCATTCACTATGGTCATTGGAAGAGTTGTTGTTGATAATTTTATCTTACACCATACTTTGTTATCATTTGCAGAATATATATCTATATCAAAAATCAAACCGAAAAACATAGTAATTTTTATATTTCTTACCTTCATTTCATCTGATTTTATCTTTTCAAATTGTTCATTACTGACTGCATTAACAGCATATAGATTTGACAATATATCAGTTAAAACATCAATATTAACATTTTCTTTTTTTTCATTATAAAAAGGAGTATATTCACTAAAACGTTTAACTTCTGTATCATCAATTTGAAACATTTCAATTTGCTTTGATGGTACACTTACAATAGGTCTTATAATCCAATCTCTGGAATAAATCGGAAAATTAAAATTTTCACTGATTAACCAAATATTATCATCTTTCAAATTTCTTGAAAAATAATAATTTTTATTTTCATTAGCCAATCCGATGATTACTTCGTCAACTATTTTATCTTTAATAAAAGTTCTGATAAGAATACCGGATTTTTTTTCATGTTTAGCCGGATTATTTAACAATTTCTTATCCGCAATTTCCTGATCAAACGGAAATTTTGTTGAATAAATACTCTTATTTATCGAATTCAGCAAACTACTGAATAAAACGAAATCCGCATAATAATTATTTTTATTTTCCACCACCCAATAATTATTTTTATAAACAATAGTTACCGTATCTTCATTAGAAACCAATTCTATTTTATCGATCATCGTCCCGCTATTATATGTTTCCGAAAACACCAATTTACCTTGTAATTTACTATCATTATTCCAAGCAAACAAATAAATAACAGCAACAACGAATAACAAACTTACAAAAGAAGCCGCTAAAAATTTCAAAATAAAATTATTTTTATTCATGAATACATTCCTTTGCTTTTTTTGCGATCATACGATTATAAAACATATACATCATACCGACTGCGAAACTTATCAACACAGGCAACATAAATATTACAAAAAACGAAAATCCAATTCTGAATAAATTATATTTTTCCTCAATTAAGTAAATAATTTTCCTTAAAAGCAAATTAAGATCTGTTTCTTGACGCATCAACAATTCTCTTTCTTTTGTTGTTTTAATTGAATGAATATCAAATCCGCTTTTATTCATTTCAATAGAGATCATTTTTTCTTTTACTTCATTAAGTTGATTTAATACTTTTTGACGATCATTATCATAAAAATCAAAAGCCATTTTTTTAAAAACATCTACCAAGTTTACATCATTTTTAACAATATATTTTTTCCCTGCCGAAACATAACCGCTTTCAGACATAAAATCAAAAATATTTCTTAAAAACAATAAATTATCAGAAGAATATGTAATATCATAAATTCCGTTTTTATTTCCGACATCAGCATTCCACAATACCTCATTAACAATATCGGAATCCCCCAAAAGCAATAATTTACCTTCTTTAGACGGAGCAGATATAAACAAAGGAAGTTTTTTAATCAAGTCCACATCCGTAATCGGAGGATATTCATAATAAGGTTTAAATTTTCCCTGTATAAGCAACGCTAAAATTTTACTTTCATTTGAAATAACATAATTTCTCAACAATTCATTATATCCCAAATCTGTCATATTTTCAGCCGACATAATTCCACTATTGGCAGAAGTTTTAGCTATCGGTATCATAATCATATTTTCTTGTTCTTCATATTTAAAAAATCCGCCATGATTATAATAAACCAAATCAATATTTTCATTTATCGGATGATTTGCCAACATATCATTTGTAATATTTATCTTAAAAGGATATTGAACTTTTTGTTTATCCATAACAACACTTCTGGAACTTATATTATCTCCGACCAACAAATCTTCGCTATATGAAACACCGTGTTTTTTTAAGAAATTAAGCATTCCGCTTCGATAACCATAATATTCTTCCAAATCCCGAAATCTTTCCTCGGCAAATGAATCCATCATAATTACGACATTACCGCCTTTAACCAAATACTGATCCAACGCATACATAAAAGATGTTGTCATATCCACCGGATAGAACAACAATACCACATCAATATTTTCATCAATAACCGGAGTTGTACTGCGAATTGGTATAACATGATAACCGAAATTTTCCATATTTTTAATAAATGGCCAATTAGGTATTTGTTTAACAAAATTACCCTCTTCTGCAATACTGAACAAAGGAGAAACAACTCCTAAATATGGCTTTGACTTTTTGGCAACGACAGAAAGCAAACGAGTAATATCATCTTCTACAAAAAATTTTCTTTCCGGATGAAATTGAGATATACTCTGATATTTTCCTTCAATATTAGAAAAACTTGCACCTAAATATTGATATTTTTTTCCATCATTAAAATCAAACTCTTTTACCCCATATTTTTCTGCTTCAAATTGCGAATTTTCAAACGGTACCACATCAACAAAAGTGATATCTATCATACCATTACTTTTATTTTTATATTCCATAAAAATTTTACGCAAATATTCAGCATATTCAGCCAATTTAAAATTTTTAGATTTCAAATCTTTTGAAACAAAAAATCTTACATTTATTCGCTGATCATTATTTTTCAAAAAATTTTCCGTCTTATCACTAAGGCTGTACTTACCGTCAGAGGTAATATCCAAGTTCACATCTCCGACAATCAAAAATATAAACAAATTAAGAGCCACCAAAAACATCAAACCACCCGCAACAAGGGCACTGAAATTTCCGACTTTTTTAACACTAAAATTAATCATATACTAATACCTCTTATATCTGACGGCGGAAACGGACAAAGCCAAAGCAAATACGATTATCAACAAGAAATAAAAAATTGACGAGACACTGATTTGACCATTTATCATTCCGTTATATTGCAACGAAAAATTAAAAGCATTAAGCAAATTCATTAAAACAGCATTATCAGGAACCAATTTATCAATAAGCCAATTAAATGATACGGATATCACTATTGAACAACAAATCATTCCCAATAAAAAAGCCCCCAGCATATTATAACAAAGCGATGCAGCCAAAAAACTCAAAGCACACAAACTTCCTGCAACCAAAAACACAATAAAATAATTAGCCAAAATTATTGTTGCATCTGTATCGACAAAAATTGCCACACTCCACCAAAACGGCATAGAAGCCAACAACAAAATTCCGACTATAGTCCACGCGGCCAAAAATTTTCCCAAAACAATATCTCTATAAGCTATCGGCTGTGAAAAAATAACTTCCAATGTATTTTGCTTATACTCATCAGCCCACAATCTCATGGTAATAACAGGGATAATCAACGCCATTACTCCGGGTTGAAACTTAAAGAACTGAATCAAATTAGGATAAGTATTTGTAAAAAAATCTGTTGTATACAATGTCAATGAAGCACACAAAGACACATAAATAACCAACAACAAATAAATCATTTTCGATTGAAAATAAAATTTAAAATCTTTGTAAAAAAACGTCAAAATATCTTTTTTCAAATTATTTATCTTCATCAATATCTCCGACTATTGTATAAAAAGATTCTTCGATTCTGTTTTGTTCGGTAATTTTTTTCAAATTATCCGGAGTTGAATCACAAATAAGCCTACCGTTTTTAATCATTAATACTCTTGTAGCCATTGCTTCAACCTCTTCCATAATGTGTGTAGAAATAAGAAGAATATTTTCCTTACCATATTTTTGTAAAACACTTCGAAGTTTAAATTTTTGTTGAGGATCCAAGCCCTCTGTAGGTTCATCCAAAATCAAAACTTTAGGATTAAACAACATTGCTCCGGCTATTGCCACACGTCTTTTAAATCCTTTAGACAAGGTTTCACATTTTTGATTAATGACCTTATCAAGTTCCAAATTTTGAACGACCGATTTAACATTTTTATCAAATACATCCCTATCAAGATGCCTTACATCTGCCATAAATTTCAAAAATTCAAAAACAGTCATATCCGGATATATTCCGCCATGTTCAGGCACATAAGCCACATTTTCCAAAAACTCGATACGATTATTTCTTATTGTCAAATTATTATAAGAAATTTCCCCTTCTTCCTGTTCATAAAAACCGCTCAACAACCGCATAAGAGTCGTCTTTCCGGCACCGTTAGGTCCTACAAGCGCCACTATTTGCCCTTTTTTCATACAAAAATTTATGCCATGCAAAATTTCTTTATTTCCAAGAGTTTTTATAACATTTTTCACAACAAACATCTTATATTTCCACTTAAACGAACATCGATTTTTACCACATCTTAACAGATATTTTTAAAATTTTAACAATTATTTTCATTTTTCAAAATCTTTAATGACAAAAGAATATTTTTATTTTATATATAAGAAAAAGTTAATAGCAAACAAGCAGAAAGAAACAATGAAGATACTTGAATTATACTCTAAAGAAGAAACCAAAAACTTAAAAGCCGGACTTTGTATAATTGCCGTAATAATTCTTATCGTTATCGGTATTTCTATTTCTCGAAGCGATATTTCTCATAAAGACGGCGGAAAATATTATAAAGTATATGCTCGATACAATCGCACAGATGGATTATTGGTTGGCGATGTTGTACGTTTAGCGGGAATGGACATCGGCAGAGTCGTTCATGCCAAATTAGATAAAGATTTTAAAGCAATTCTAACTCTGGAATTAAATGACAGCATCAAAATTCCTGATGACAGCTCTGCGGCCATTGTAAGTTCCGGTATTATGGGAAACAAATATATTGAAATTGAACCGGGTGGTTCCGAAGATTCACTAACTGAAGGAAGCGAATTTGCATATACTCAAGATGCAATGGTTCTTGAAGAACTTATTGAACGAATTATTGGCATAGGCAAAGCCAAACGCCAAGATAAAAAGGAGAATAAAACTAATGATTAAAGCAGACTTTTTAATGTACAAACGCCCTGTTGAAACCATTATGGGTATTTTAGTTTTGGCAGTTGCCGGATTATTCTGTTATTTTGCCTATTCGGTATCCGATCTTCAAGTTGTCAAAGGCTACAACGTTACGGCCAATTTCTTAAAAGTCGGCGGTTTAAACACCGGATCAGATGTTCGTATTAATGGCATTAAAATCGGTACTGTTGTCAGTCAAAAACTTAACGATGATGATTACACTGCCGATGTTGTTATGAGTTTGGCCTCTGATATAAATCTTCCCAAAGATAGTGTTGCATCTATCGTTTCAGACGGTTTAATGGGCAACAAATTTATCAAAATTGATCCCGGTCATTCCAAAGAATTTTTAAAAGACGGTGACAAAATGGAAAAAACCAAAGATTTCAAAACTATCGAAGATTTGGTCGGTGAAGTAATATTTATGGTAACAGGTGATGAATAAATTTTCTAAAACAGCACTATATATGTCTTTGGCGCTTTCTATAGCGCCAAAAACTTATGCCGATAACATTGACATGAACACGGCACACCTTCAAGCGATGGATAAAATAACAGGTCAAGTCAGTGAACTCAATGTACCGGTTAACGGATTAGCAAATTTTGGAACGTTTTCTATTTTAGTACGCAAATGCGTTACCAAATCACCGGAAGAGACTCCTGAAAACACCGCATTTATAGACATTGTCGACAATTACAAATCTCAAAATCCGGTCAATATTTTCAAAGGTTGGATGTTTTCTTCTACTCCCGCAATAAACGGGGTTGAACACCCTATTTATGATATTTGGTTATTAAAATGCTACAATTCTGACAGATCAAAACATCAAATATTAACCGAAGAACAACTAAAGTTTCGCGATGAACTTCCTATGGTTCGCCAAGAAAAACAAGAACAGGACATAAAATTATCAGCTTTAGATGATACAAACTCCGAAGATATTGAAAAAGAAATCCAAAAAGCTCAAGAGCTTGACAAACAAACAATTACCAATGAAAATATTAAACAAAAAGAAGCTGATAAACAAGCTGATGAAAATATAATCAAACTTGATATTGAAACCGTTCATACTGATAATAACGAAGAAATAATTGAAGAAGAATTTGCTGCCGAAGGTGAAGAAATCGTTACGGAAACAATCGTTATTGATAACGAAACCGTTGCTCAAGATGAAGAAAACCAAAAAGCAATAGAAGAAAATACAGAAGAAGAAAAAACAACGGAAGAAGTTTCTACAGAAAAAACTCAAGAATAATTTTCTGATTATAAAAAATTATCATCTCTCGTTTTATCAAAAAACATTTGGTAATAATCAAATGATATTATCGCCAAAAACTCTTGGTAAACAACACTAAAACTGTTAAAACCTCTAATCTTCCCAAAATCATGGTAAAAGATAAGATAATCTTAACATAATTTGATAAACTTTCATAACTTCCGGCCGGTCCGATAACTTGAGTATTCCCCGGACCCGAATTAGTAATTGCAGCAATAGTTGCACTGAAAGCCGTAGCAAAATCAACCCCGCTCAAAGCCACCAACAACGAAATTATAGCCACACTAAATGCATAAGCAATAAAAAACACAAATATTGAATTTGCAACATTATGACTAATTGTAATTCCATCAACTTTCAACGGCACCAAACGATTAGGTTCTGTTGTTGTAATAAACGACTTTTTTAACTGCGCCAAAACAATTTGCCATCTGAAAATCTTAATTCCACCGGATGTCGAACCTGTACATCCTCCGGTCAAAGCAAAAACTACAAACGCCGTTGTCGCAAAAGCACCCCAATTCAACCAATTAGCCGAATTATACCCTGTTGATGTAACTACCGAAACAATATTAAACGAAGCATATCTCAACGCTTCAAACGGTGTATAAACACCTTCATAAACCAACCAAACCGTCATTATAATAATATAAATTGCCAAAACTTTTACAAAAGCCGCTACCTGACTCGAGCGAAGAAAATGAAGATCTCTTGTTGCCAACAAACTATGATAAAAAGTTAAAGGAATTGCTCCCAAAAACATAAACAATGTAATCAACCACTCAATAGTTGAGCTTTTAAAAAATCCGATAGAAGCATTTTTGGTTGAAAAACCACCGGTTGAAATTGTAGTCAAAGTATGACAAATTGCATCAAACCACCCCATTCCGGCTGCCACCAACGATATTGCGCAAACGATCATCAAAACCAAATAAACAGCTATAATTCTTTTGGCAATATAGCTTATCTTCGGCATAAACTTTTCATTAACATCAGAATTTTCTCTTTGAAAAATTTGCATTCCGCCAATTCCCAAAAACGGCAACATAGCTATTGCAAAAATCACTATTCCGACTCCACCCATTCCGCTAAGCAAAGCTCGCCACAACAATATTGATTTAGGCAAAACCTCAACATTTGCATATATCGAAGCTCCGGTCGTCGAAATACCCGAAGCTGCCTCAAAAATTGCATCTGCCCAATTCGTCCCGTAAAACATAAACGGCAAAGCTGCCAACAAAGCCACGGAAACCCAACTGAAAACCGTTAGCAAATACGCTTGTTGAATAGATATATCTTTAATTTTTCCCTTATTTGCCAAAAACAATGACAAACCGATAAACATTGTAACGATTGATGAACTTAAAAATATCGACCAATTTACTCCGGTATAATATATATCTAACATAGCCGGAAAAAGCATCGCTATACCAAGCACGCTTACAAAATAACCGCATATCATTAAAACCGGTTGCCACATATTAAACAAAATCCTTTTTTATTTAATACCGATGTTTTGCGAAAAGCCCATATTAAACAATTTACGATTAATATTAACCCCTTCAACGACACAAATTGCAGTCAAATCAGCATATTGAGTAAATGCTACCACACGACATTCGGCATCTTTTTCTTTAACCAATTTTTCCAAATATGCTGCAGCCTTAACCCCAAGCTCTGATGCAGGATCGACATAAACGCCATACAAAAGCATTTCTTCATTTTTTATTTCAATTTTATTTGCATCAATAATCGTTATTTTCCCTTTTACCGCTCTGGGATCTTTACTATAAATATATCCCAACTCGGGATTTTGATAATATTCAAATAACTCTCCGCTGTTAAAAATATTTTTTTTATTTACTTCACTTTTAACTTCTTTAACTTCATCTGCCGGTTTAGCAACACTTGGAGCCGAAGAAAAAGCCTTACGTTCAATAGCTCTTACAATCTTTTGAGGTTCTTTTTTTTCTTCTTGAACAATCTCATTAATAGTATTTACGGCTTTTTCGGAAATGTCGGCAACAATATTTTGCTTTTCATTTTGATAAACATCATTATAAGTTTTTACCCCAAAATTAACAACCCACGACGGAATATCTTTATAAGCCACACCGGCAAAATGATGTATTCCCACAACACTTCCACCCAAAACAGCCAAAAGTATCACGAAAATAAGCGGATGAATAAAAGGAAACAATACAAATCTGCAAAGTTTATTTACCCATTTCATCACACCGGTTGAAGGACCGATATAATCATCGCTCTTTTTTCTTCTAATCACCATTATTTAGAGCTCCCATATTTTTCTTTCAATTCATTTAATCTTTCATCAGTAATACGCTCAAACAACATATCACCTACTTCAAAACTTTCACCGCCTTTTAAGGCATTCATTTCTTTTTTAACATCAAATTCTTTTAATGATACAAACTCACAACCGATTTTATTCAACATTTTTTGAGCTACATCAGGCATAATCGGAGCTGATAAAATTGCAAAAATTCTAATCAAATTGATACAATTACGCAAAATAACTTTTGCACGTTGTTCATCAGTTTTTATCACAGTCCAAGGCTCTGTTACCGAGATATAATTATTACCCTCAACCCAAATAGCACGAAGCTCGGCCATAGCTTTTCTGAATTCCATTGCTTCCATATATTTAATGTAATTATCTGTTTTTTCTTGGATTGTAGCAATAAGCTGATTATCGACTTCAATATTTTCGCCGCCTTCCGGCACAACATTTCCAAGTTTTGATGATGTCATTTTCAAAACTCGAGATACAAAGTTACCTAAAACGCCGTTCAAATCCTTATTAACCGCACCGGCAAACAAATCCCATGTAAATGCCGAATCAGAGCTTTCCGGAGCATTGGCAATCAACCAATATCTCCAATAATCAGCATCAAATTCTTTTACTGCATCTTCAGCAAAAATACCTCTGTTTTCCGATTTTGAAAACTTACCACCCTCATAAGTCAAATAACTGAAACCTTTTAAAAAATCAACCTGTGTCCAGTTTTCTTTAGTTCCGAGCAAAGTTGCCGGAAAGGTAATTGAGTGATATGGAACATTATCTTTTCCCATAAATTCAATATGACGAACATTTTGAGGATTCATCCACCAATCTTTCCAGTTGCGTTCGGCTTTATTTTCGGCCTCCCATTGTTTGGTAATACCGATATAGCCGATTGGTGCATCAAACCAAACATAAAAAACTTTATCCTCATAACCGGGTTTATTTACCGGAAAGCCCCATTTCAAATCACGGGTAATACATCTTTCCTGCAATCCTTCTTTAAGCCATTTTTGTGCAATGGTATAAGCTACATCAGGCCAAAACGGTTCTTTGGTTTTCACCCAAGATTCCAATTCATTTTGCAACTTTGGCAAATTAAGGAATAAATGCTTTGTTTCTCTGACTTCCAAATTTTTAGAGCCCGAAATTGAGCTTCTGGCATCTTTCAAATCGGTCGGTTCCAAAACCTTTGTACAATTTTCGCATTGATCACCCCTCGCCTTATCATAACCGCAATAAGGACAAGTACCGGTAATATACCTGTCAGCCAAAAACATTTTATCATCTATTGAATAAACTTGTTTAATCGTACGTTCTTCAATATATCCGTTTTTATCCAACTGTTCAAAAATGTGATAAGTAGCTTCTTTATTTTCTTCTGACGAAGTACGACCGAAATAATCAAAAGCCAATCTGAAATCACTATATATTTGAGCATGTCTTTTATAGAACATATCACAATAATCTTCAACATTCATACCGGCTTTCAAAGCCCCTACTTCTGATGTTGTACCATGTTCATCTGTTCCACCAATATGTAAAACCTCGTTTCCCATCATTCGCATAAATCTCGCATACACATCCGAAGGCAACAAACAACCGACCATATGGCCCAAATGAAGCACTCCGTTTATATAAGGCAATGCAGATGTAACCAAGATTTTAGACATTTTTATTCATACTCCTCAAAAATTTTATCCACTTAACCAATACAATTTACAACATTTTCATCATTTCACAAGCAAAAAACAACTTTAGACAAGCTTTTACACAAGATATCTGCATTTTCCTCATAAAAAAGGCGAAGCGCCTCGCCCAAAGGGCAAAGCGCTTATTAAATTCCTGTAAATAATTTCAATAGGAGGTAAAAGCCAAAAATGGCTACTCCTATTTTAACTACATATTCCACAAATGTTACTGGTATAAACCAAAAAACGGTTTCTACCAGCGCGACGAAAACCGCCTTAATAATTGGAATGATATTTGCAACAACCCATATTAATATGATAAATCCAAATATGAGTCCCATTATTTTTAGTATCATAAAAAAAATTTTTTTAATTACTTTTGGTCCCGACAAAAGCTTAAAAATAAATCATATCCGGGGACTTGCATCAAACCTAAAAAAGTTCAACAACAAACAGATATGAGTATCATTTTTTACAATCATCAGAACCGAAAGAAAAAATTCAGTTATGAAGAGATATTATAATAA
>JAZQZB010000031.1:0-9485 GCA_045633825.1 Alphaproteobacteria bacterium
ACGCCGCTAAAATTACAAAAAATTATTCAGGAAACATCTTTGGAGGCTTAAAAGATCGAGTTTTTTTCGAGCTGGCTAAAAAAGAATTGTCTCAAATAAAAGAACCTTTCTTTGTGACATTAACAACTTTAGATATGCATGGCGCTCCGGATGTATATTATGATCCGGACTGTGAAAAAAAATATAATGATGTCAGAGATGCCGCATCATGTACAGGAAAGTCTGTTGAAAATTTTCTTAACTGGTTAAAAAATCAACCTTTTGGAAAAAGAACAACCGTACTGATTGCCGGTGATCACCAAATGGCTTCCAAAATTTTTTCTTTGAAAGAAACTTTGAATGTTTTTCTTAATTCCGCTGTATCAACCGAAAATAAAAAAAGAAAATTTACCTCTTATGATTTAGCACCCAGTATGCTTGAAGCTATGGGATATAATGTAGCAGAATTCGGTATCGGACGTTCATTGTTCAGAGATAACAAAACTCTTTTTGAAAAAGACGGTAATAAATTCAAAATATTATTAGCAACTAAAAACAAAATGATTGAAGAATTAAAAAAATTTAACAATACCCATGCAGGTTACAAAATCTATCAATTAGGCAATGTACTTAATAATGATACCCTTTATAAATATACTGATTTCGGGCAAAAAAACAACTGGTGTAACCAAAGCACTTACCTGTCAATGACATTAAACAAGACCCCTAAAAACAGTGCTTATCTTAAAATGAAATATATTAAAGCAAACTCCCCTTTCAGTATTTTTGTTAATGACTCTAAAATTTATGAAAATGTCCCTTCAAAAGATGCTCTCATGTCGGAACAGACAGAAACATTTAAAATTCCGGACTCTATCTTTAAGACAAGCAATAAAATCTCCATAAAATTCGATTATCCGTACAATAATGTAAACGGAGTTTTCGGCCTTTGTATTAAAGAATTTGTTATAGATGAAAAAGAATAAAATAAATATTTAAACAAACGACGCGATTTCTGCTCGCAATTCATCAATACCAATGTTTTTTTCCGAACTTGTAGCTAAAACTTTAGTGTAAGCTGCTGCGTGCTTTTTTACCTCGCTCTCAACTTCTGCCTTTACTTTTGCCAAATTGCCCGAACCTATTTTATCCAGTTTGGTTAAAACAAGTTGATAAGTTACAGCAGCCTTATCAAGAAGATCCATAATATCTAAATCAACTTTTTTAATACCATGACGAGAATCAATTAACACAAAAACTCTTTTCAAGTTTACCCGCCCCTGCAAATAGGCAAAAATAACCTTTTGCCATTGTTTAACTTGAGCTTCCGGAGCTTTGGCAAAACCATATCCGGGAAGATCTACAATATGGATTTTATCAGCAAAATTAAAAAAATTAAGCTGTTGAGTACGTCCCGGTGTATTAGATGTTTTTGCCAAGCCTTTTTGAGATGTAAAAGCATTTATTATACTTGATTTACCGACATTAGAACGTCCGGCAAAGGCAACTTCCGGCAAATCACTTACCGGTAACTGCTCCAGCTTGGCAACACCCAAAACAAAGCTTGTTTTGTTTTTAAGAAACAAATTTTTAGCATCTTCAAGCTGTTTTATATCATAACCGTTGTCAGAAAAAGACATAAATCTATGCTCCGACTTTTTTCATTATCGCTTTTTGTTGAATAATAGACAAGATATTGCTCAAAGTCCAATAAATAACCAAACCGGAAGCAAATTGCCCCAACATAAACATAAAGATTAACGGCATAAGCGCAAACATTCTGGCTTGGTCTTTATTAGCCGGTTTTGGCGATAATTTTTGTTGCAAATACATTGTAATTCCCATAAGTATCGGCCATACACCTATATCCAAAAAGCCCGGCAACGGAAATCCGGTCATATGTGATATGGTCATCGGATCAGGCGCAGACAAATCTTTTATCCAGCCTATAAATTCGGCATGACGAATTTCTATAGCTATATTTAAAACTTTGTATAACGAGAAAAACACAGGAATTTGAATAAACATCGGTAAACAACCTGATGCAGGATTTATTTTTTCCTTTTTATAAAGCTCCATCATCTCTTGTTGCAAGCGAGGCTTGTCATCTTTATATTGCTCTTGAATTGCCTGTATTTTAGGCTGAACTTTTTTCATTTTCGACATGCTTTCATACGACTTATTGGCAACCGGAAACATTGCTAAACGTAACAAAGCCGCAAAAACAAGAATTGCCCACCCCATATTACCTATCATATTATATAAGAAATCCAAAATATAGAAAAACGGTTTGGTTAAGAAATAATACCACCCGAAATCAACTGCTAAATCAAATTTTTCGATATCATATTTTTTAGTATAATCATCAAGAAGAGATATTTCTTTGGCGCCGGCAAAAAACAATGTTTTATTTGTTGCAACAGAACCATTGGCAATCTCTATAGCCAAACCGACAAAATCCGTTTGATAGGTATCTTTTGCCGTTTTAGAAAAACGAACATTACTTTTAGATGCATTATTTAATGCAAATGCCGAAAACCAATATCTTTCACCAAAACCGGTCCACCCGCCTTGAGAAGTAAATTCTTTTTTTTCACCTTCGTCTAAATCTTTAGACTTAAACTCTCTTAACTTTCCGTCAACAACCCCTAACATTCCCTCGTGAACAACAGCCGTGTTAACATCTGATGTATACACTCTGTTTACCATACCATATGGGAACAAAGTTACATTTTTTCCGGAATTATTTTCAACAATTTGTTCAATATTGAACATATAATTCTCATCAAGGGAAATTCGATTTACAAATTTTATACCCTGACCATTGCTCCATTCTAAAGTAAGCGGGGTTTGAACAGTCAACTTATTACCGATTGCTTTCCATTTGGTATTTGAGTCAGGAACTTTAACGGAAGTATCGTTAGACAACCAACCAAATTCGGCATAATACGGATTTAGTGTACCGGAAGGAGTTAATAATTCGACAGCCGAGCTATCTTCTTCCAAAGTTTTTTTGTATTTGTTAAGATAAAGGTTATCAAAGCGAGCTCCTTTTACTCTGATGCTGCCGCTTATTTTATTATTTTCGATGTTAATACGTTTATCTTGAGTTAAAACATCTTCAACTTTCTCAATCTTACGATTTGATGGCGCATATAATTTGTCCTCAACACTTTCAATTTCTTGTTTTTGAACATCTGCTTCAATTTTAACTTCTGCGACAGGTTTTTCTTCAACAATCTCATTTGCCGGCCAAATCCAGTTAACAGCTAGAATTGCAACAGCCGAAAGGAAAATTGCTGCATATAAACCTTTAACATCTTCTTTCATTTTTACATAAAACTCCTTAAAACAATATGCTGATGTCTATTATGTAGTATAATTTTACTTGATACGCAAGCGATTATATTGCGTTATACTTTATTTTGTTCTTTTGGCGGAACCGGGTCATATCCGCTGCCACCCCAAGGGTGACATCGCAACAAACGCCTTACGCCCAAATAAGAGCCTTTTATTACGCCATGTATTTGTAATGCCTCAATAAAATATTGCGAACAAGTAGGAGTAAAACGACACATTTTAGGCAACAACGGAGAAATACACTTTTGATAAAACCTAATCAACAATATCATTATTTTTTTTAGCATATTTTATCTCTTTTTCGAGTATTTGTTGATTTATTTCAGTAACCGCTTTTTTGATTTTATTACACAAATAATCAAATTTCAGTTCTGCCGTATTATGCCTGCCGATAAAAACATAATTAATACCCTCAAGAGCATTTTCAGGCATAATTATTTTTACAACTTCGCGCAAACGACGACGAACAAAGTTTCTTACCGTTGCTTTTCCTATTTTTTTTGAAGTTGTATATCCGACAAAACAGCAATCTTTTTTATCTATAGGAAAACTTAAAGCCGCTTGCAAGACAAGGCCGTTGGTAACAACCTTATATCCTTTAGCGGCTTTTAGAAAATCTTTTCGTTTTTTTAAAGTAAAAACTTTCATCAAAAATCTGATTAAGCAGAAAGTTTTTTACGACCATGAGCACGACGAGCAGACAAAACCTTGCGACCGCCTGCTGTTGCCATACGAGCACGGAATCCGTGACGACGAGCTCTAACCAATTTAGAAGGTTGATATGTACGTTTCATTTTATTTCTCCGGTTATTTATTAGTTATTTAAAGCTCCGAACACCATTGTTCAGAGTCCTCGGACATGGGTTTTATATAGTTAAAACAAAATTATGTCAATACCTTAAATTGACTCACCTTTACGTAATATTGCTTCTGCTTTGGCAGAATATGAGCCGTCATCATCATGAACAATTATCGGCGCATGAATAATCAATGGCGTCTTTGAATCTTTTTTAGCTCTAATTATTACTCTTTTGGCTTTTTGACCTTGTTTGGAATAAAGAGGAAAAACCTCTATAGCACCGAGCTTTCCGCTGATATGAGAAAGAATATCTTCTAAAGCTTCTGCTCGATTTATAATATAAAACATTCCTTGAGGCTTGAGCATTTTAATACAAAAATCAAGCCATTTACGCAAATCTTCAAATTTAAAATTATGCGCAGTTGCTTTAGAATCATTAGGAGAAGGCATATCTTCCGATGAATATGGAGGATTAGTTATAACATGAGCATAAGAACAATTTTTTAATCCGGCTTCAAAAATATTACAATTTTCAAAATGCAAAAAATCAAAACCGTTTGCTTGAGCGCTTTGATAGGCACTTTCTGCTAATTCTTTTTGCAATTCAATACCGGTAATGTTTATTCCGCAGTCCTTAAATCGAGATGCAAGACACAACGAAATTGCACCACCACCGGAGCCGACATCTAAAATATTATCACCTTTTTTTACTTTTGATACGGAAGAAGCAACCCAAACAGCATCCGAAGAAGCTTTGTAAAAACCTTTGGGATGATAAATTATCACTTTTTTATCCAATAAATAATCTTTATTCTTATCTTCCATAAAATTTATTTCCACTCTATTGCAACTCTGGACAATTCTCGCTCATTATCACCGTATGTCCTGACACTATGAAGCGACGTTTTCTCTGTTTGCTCGGTTATAACCATAATTTTTTCGCCGATAAATCCTTCTTTTTTGAAATTTATACTTATTTTGGCCGGACTATGATGTAATCGAAACTCTGATTCAACTGCCTCACATGCCCATAAAATATATACAGCATTGTTGATATGCTTATTAATATCAATATCATCGAATCTGACTCTAAATTTATACTGATTTTCAAACTCTTCCACTTCAGGTATTTTAGGAAAATCAGTGTCAATAGCTCTGGCTTCAACAACTTCTTTTATAGGAAGATTTTCCTCTACCGAAATCGGTCTTCTGCGAGCAAGAGAAATTAGCACCCATTCACTGGTTGCCCGAATTATGGACTGCCCGTCTTCGCCAAAAACCTCAAAATCACGATACGCCGAAAATTTTTTACGAGCCGAAGGCCATGTAACTATTTTTATATTTTCATGTATTCTAGGAAGACGCTCAATTTCAAGCATATAGTTTGTTCCGACCCATGTAAGTCCGTTAGATATACAAAAATCAAGCCCGAAGCCTAAAAGAGCCGCATTTTCATCAGCGATATCCTGCAAAATATTCATCAAAGTTAAGATACGCAAATTATTATTACAATCACACTCATAAGAACGAATATTATAAGGTTTAATATATTTTTCTACCTTCATTTCTTTTTAATCCTTTGACATAAAATCATTTTGAATTTTTTTTGCGTCCTTTTTTTGCTTATGGTTCGTTTTAAAAAACCAATTCCAGATGTGGCTTTTTGCCACACCTCCGTAAACATTGCATCAGAATTAACAACTAACCATGTTGCCGGTTTTGCCGCCTCTAAAGAATATCTGTTTTGATTAAATCTGTATAATGAATTGTTTTTAGGCAACGGATTTATCATATCAAAACCCAAAAACCTCGCCAATTCGGTAAAACTTTCGGCAACAAAATACGGGCAATGCATAGGAATATAAACTGCTTTAGGCAAAATTTTTAAGATATGTTCCCAATCTCCCAAAAAACCATGTCCGGCTCCTTGAAGCATCGGATAATCATCTAAAGTAACCAATTTTATATTGCGAGCATTCATTTGACCTTTTAGGGGATTAAAAAATGTACGCGCAGTTATAATCGCAAACGAATCGTCTTTAGAATCGCCAAACCAATTACCTATATCGTTATAATCACCGATAACCACAAAATTATCGCTAAAATCTTTTATATTTTCAGGGATACCTTCAATTATTTTTATTTTATTTTTAGCAATTTTGAAAAAATCTATTCCGTATTTTTTCATTTGTTCCAAATATGAATAGAAATCGGCATCTCCATAAAAAATCACATCTTTTTTAAGCTTTAATGCACTTAAAAAAGCCACTATATACATTTCAATATGAGTAGGATAAACCGGTAAAAAAATCTTTCTTTTGCGCGATTTTTTCATAATTTTTATCAAAGTCTTCATAACATCTGCTTCGCGCCATGCCACACCATCACAATCTATCGCATAAAAATCACCGACAACATAATTTATTTCATTACTTAATTCTTTTAGCCGTTTTAACGATGTGGGTTTTCTAAAAAATGTTGAAGAATCGATTTTCATATCACCGGTATGATAAACCGTTGTATCACATGCTTTTATAATAAATCCAAGTGATCCGAAACAAGTATGCGAAGCCGATACAACCTCAACTTCAATATCGCCGCACTTAATAAGTTGTCCTTCTTCTATTTCTACAAAAGTAGGCTGTTTTATCTTTCCGATTTGATAATACTTATACAGATCATCTAAAATCATTTTAGTATAACAATCTCCATATATCGGAGGAAGTTTATACCCCGCCCTTATATAGTGAACTACACCATTAAGATGATCCGGATGAGAATGAGTGATAAAAATAGCTTTTAAATTTAAATCTTTATTCCGAAGCACTTCTCTAATATCGGGAACTGCAGCAATAGAATTTTTTATTCCTAACGCCTGATGATTATCAAACTTGCCGATATCAACGATTATTGTAGAATATTTCAGCTTATCTTTCTTATGCAAAACGCAGGTATACTGATAACTATGTCCGCTTACCTGATCTATATTATTACCGCCAAACGGACGCCAGTATAAACCTGCATCTTGCATAAATGAATTCATTTATAAATCAAACCTGTTTTATAGTTGTCTTGCCTTTTTCATGTAATATTCGGCCAATTTTGCTTCGCGCCATGCATTAGCGACTGTGACAGAATTAGCTTCTTTTACTTTCTTATTTTTAGCAAAAACCTTTTTGTTTTCAAGCTTTTTTACATTGTTCGCTACTTTGTTAACAGGTTTTACATCTAAACTGGCTTGCACGATATCTTTATATACTCGAGAAAGCTTTTTAGCATATTTTTTAGCTTTTACGGGAGCATTGGAGTGATAAGCAGTAGCAGCTTTATTCCAATTTCTTTTTTGCTCATATAGTTTTTTTAAGAATTTTGCACCATATTCCATATTTTTATATGGGTTAAATGCCTCTTCCAAATCTTCAAAAGCATCCGGATGGTATGCCAAATTAATTTGCATACAGCCGACGTCTATGCTTTTGACACCTTGAGCCTGCAACTTTTTAACAGCATCTATTGCTTGTTGTTTTGTTGCATAAAAATGTCCTTTTCCTCGGGCATTTACCGTCCAAGGCCAAGCCGTGTTACGTTGTTTACTTTGATTCCAACGTCCGGATTCAACATTTGTTATGGTTGAAAGAAGGTGTTTTTTTATTTCGTATTTTTTCTCATATTGTTGAGCGGCAACTTCACAAACTTCTTGAGTATCTGCATATTTTTCATACTCGGAAGCTTCTACCGGCTGAATTAACATCAGCAAGAATAACAAAAACATCAAAAAATTTGATACGATAAGTCGCATCCCTCTGTTCCCTTAAGTTTACCACAAGTATCCCTTATGCAATATTTATGCCAATTTCAAACTTGCTTAACGGCTAAAACATACCTTAAAAAAGATATATAAACCTAAGGTTAGGTTAATTACTTTTCCACGCAAAACGCAGAAACAAAACGGATTATTAATCAATATATTAATAAACCGTTAACTTTCAAGTGGGGATTTATAACACAATTATTTTTTTAAATCCAGTAAAAAATTACCCAAAGCTACCAAAGAATCACTCACATGAGAAGCAACACTTTGAAACTGCTCGTTTTTTTCATAATTTTGCTCATCCATATAAACAGATCGATTAATCTCTAGCTGAACAGTATATATTTTCTTGCGCGGCTGACAGTAATTAAAAGTTATAAATGCTCCGGCATAAGGACGATTGTATTCAACGCGATAACTGTCTTTTTGAAGTTCGGAATGTATTTTTTCTGATATTTCATCAGGGCAACTCTCACCAAACAGATTACATACACAAAAATCCAATGCTTTGGTTTCATTCATAATATTACATATCATTGACGGCATTGAATGACAATCGACCAGTAAACAGAATCCGAATTTACGAACACACCTGTCTATAAGCTGTTTTAATCTTTTATGATAAGGGTCATAAACATTTTTTATTCTATCCATCGCCTCATTATAATTAAGCAGCCCATCATAAATATTTTTATTTTGATATACTACTCGATGCAAAACCCCCAATCCCACGCGACAACGACGAGAATTTATATCTCCGCCTTTAGGCGCATTAAAAAACATTGATTCATCAAGTTCTATCTTATCTCGATTTACATCAACAAATGTACGAGATATATTAAGACTGATAAGAGGTATGCCGGCATCAGAAGCCTTTTTTACAATATCGGTAACAAAACAATCTTGCGATTTTTTCAACTCGGATTTACTTAATACCGAATTTTTTAAAAATTCTTCAGGAAATATATCGCCTGCATGAGGAGATGATAAAATCATCGGATATTTAATGTCCTTGACATTATATTCATCAAAAATTTTTAATTTGCCGTAATCTACTTTAAAGTCGAGTTTTTTTTCACTCATCAAATCACCTTAAAAAACTTTTACACATAATAAATTATAATAAAATCATAATATTAAATATTCGCTAATGTTTTAATGAAAAAAACTCTTGCATTTACAATTAAGCTATATTATTAAATATTTTGTTCGATTTTATATATGGGTGTGTAGCTCAGGTGGTTAGAGCGTTACGTTGACATCGTAGAGGTCGTAGGTTCGAGTCCTACCACTCCCACCAATTTTTTTCAGTACTCGCCTAGGTTTCTTAAGCGAGTTTTTTTGTGCTAAAAAAACATATTGCAAATCACCGACAAAATAGCAAAACAATATAATATTTAAACGTATTGCATTTAATGCAATACGTTGCTGAGCTTGGGTTTGCGGCTAAAATAAGCATATAGCATTTAAACCACCGTTTAAATGCTAGATTCGCACCCCAAAATAAAAACACCCCGAGGCGGAACCACGCCTCGG
>JAZQZB010000032.1:0-3540 GCA_045633825.1 Alphaproteobacteria bacterium
AGTAGAATCGGTTATCGGAATCGACGGTGAAGTTGTATTACGTGAAAGCATTAATAAAAATATGCCAACCGGTGATATTGAAATTAAAGTTTCCGGTTTAGTTTTGCACTCTGCAGCTGATGTTTTGCCTTTTCAAGTTGCTGTAGAAGATGATGCGCCGGAAGAAATCAGATTGAAGTATCGTTTTTTGGATTTGCGTAAGGAGCGTATTCATAACAACATATTGCTTCGTTCGGCTGTAGTTCAACGTTCACGTGAGTTGATGAGAGAGCAAGGCTTTACCGAATATCAAACTCCGATTTTGACGGCTTCTTCACCGGAAGGCGCTCGTGACTTTTTGGTGCCATCTCGCTTGAATCCTGGTAAGTTTTATGCACTTCCTCAAGCTCCGCAACAATTTAAGCAGTTGTTGATGGTGTCTGGATTTGATAAGTATTTTCAAATTGCTCCGTGTTTTAGAGATGAGGATCCAAGAGCTGACAGAAGCCCCGGTGAATTTTATCAAATGGATATGGAAATGAGTTTTGCTACTCAAGATGATGTGTTTAAGGTTATTGAACATACTTTGGGTACAATTTTTAATGAATTTGCTAACGGTAAGACAGTTGATCAGGCTCCATTTATTCATATTCCGTTTAGAGAGGCTATGGCTAAATACGGTTCGGATAAACCTGATTTGAGAAATCCGCTTGTTTTACAAGATACAACTTCTTTCTTTGGTGAAAGCGGTTTCGGGGTTTATGATAATTTGGTTAAAGAAGGCAAAGCGGTTAAAGGTATGGTGGTTGAAGGAATTGCCGAAAAACCGCGTTCATTCTTTGATAAATTGGATGCTTTTGCCAAAGAAGAAGGTATGGGCGGAATTGCTTATGTGGCTTTTGCTTCCGGCGGTGCAAAAGGTATTGCCAAGTTGTTGAGTGAAGTAAAACTCAATGAGTTGAAATCAACTTATGGTGTTAAAGACGGTGATGCAATTATCTTTATGGTAGGTAAAGGCGTTAAGTTTGATAAATTCAGCGGTCGTTTGCGTAATAAAGTCGGTGAAGAATTGGGTTTAATTAATGATAATTCTTTTAAAATGTGTTGGGTTGTCGATTTTCCGTTTTATGAAGAAAATGAAGAAACCGGAGAAGTAGAATTTTTTCATAATCCGTTTTCAATGCCGCAAGGCGGAATGGAATCTCTTACAACTAAAAATCCGTTGGATATTTTGGCTTATCAATATGACTTTGTATGTAACGGTGTTGAATTGTTGTCCGGCGGGGTCAGAAATCATAGTCCGGAAATTATGTATAAGGCATTTGAGTTGGCCGGATATGGTAAAGATGTAGTAGAAAATAAATTCGGCGGAATGTTGAGCGCATTTAAATTCGGAGCTCCTCCGCACGCCGGTTCGGCATATGGTGTTGACCGTTTGGTTATGTTGCTTTTGGATGAGCCGATTATTCGAGATGTTATTTTGTTCCCGCTTAACGGAAAAGCACAGGATTTGATGATGCAGGCTCCGAACAGTCCGACAGAAAAGCAATTAAAAGAATTGCATATAAAGTTGGATTTGGATAAAGAATAATTGTTTAATCGTAAGACCTTTGCTTAATGATTGAGTGAAGGTCTTATTTTTTTTAGGGTATAAAAATGTTATTAGCTTTGTTTTTTATTTTGATAGGTTTTGTATTGCTTATCGGTGGAGCCGATTATTTGGTAAAAGGGGCTGTAGCAATAGCTAACAAATTGAAAATACCTTCAATTATTGTCGGGTTAACAATCGTGGCATTCGGAACATCAACACCTGAGTTTGTGGTTAGTATTAAAGCCGCATTAGGTGGCGTCGGAGGAATTTCAATCGGTAATGTTGTCGGTTCTAATATTGCCAATATTTTGTTTATTTTGGGTGTCGCCGGAATTATTTCTTCAGTTACTTGTGAGAAAAAAACTTTTTTGCGGGACTGGGGATTTATGATGTTTACAACTTTGTTATTTGTGGTTTTTGCTTTAAGCGGAAAATTTGTTTTTTGGCACGGATTGATAATGTTGGGACTGTTGGTCGGATTTATAGTATTTAATTATTTTAATTCTAAAAATTCTGATGAAGATGATGCAGAAACTCAAAGTTCATTTGCTGATAAAAATTGGTTTGTGGTAGTCGCTGTTACGATAGCCGGGTTGTTTGCAATTTTGTATGGTTCGGAATTATTGGTTAAAGGTGCTGTAAGTTTGGCCAAAATTTTCGGTATTTCCGAAGCTATAATCGGTTTGACGATTGTTGCGGTTGGTACATCTATGCCGGAGTTGGCAACAACCGTAGTGGCAGCTATCAGAAAGCAAAATGGTGTGGCTTTGGGTAATGTCGTAGGCTCTAATATATGGAATATCGTGTTTATTATGGGCGCAACTTCAACTATTGTTGATGTTGAGGTTGTGAAACAGATTATGGTTTATGATATGTGGGTAATGGTGTTTGCAACGCTTGTGTTGTTGCCGATTATGATGACACAATCAAAATTAAACAGAATTGAAGGGTGGTTGTTTTTGTTATTGTATACGGGCTATATAATTTCGCAGGTTTTGATTGCTCAAGGAATATGGCAGTTTTAATATGTATTAAATGAAATGAATATCTCCAAGACATTGTTTTGGAGATATTTTTTTGTGTGTAGACAAGATCGTATCGTAGCTTTGGCTATGATGTTCTTTGCAGTTGAAGGTTACGCGCATTTGGGAACTTGTAACAACGGATATTATAAAACATATACGGTTTATGATCCGGCTCATATTGTATATACAGTCGGATATAAAACAGTTGATATTTTGATTAAATCCGGTGTCGTAAAAGTAGAAATTTATGATGAATTAGGTAATTCTGCCGTATATTACATGTAATGTCATTTAAATAAAAAGGAGCTGCTTTCGGACAGCTCTTTTTTATTTGCAGTTTGTTTGTAAAGCTTGTTATAAATACGTGTCGCTTTGTGTAGGGGCTTGGATTTTTAAGGAAAAAAATATTAAATCGAAAATTGTAGATCTTGTATTAATATTGATAAGTATGGTGTTTTTGTGTATCGGAAATTGATAAGGTCTTGTTGTTATAATTGTTGCAGAAATAGGATATATTTCAGATTAAATATAAAGTAACCCCCTCACAATTTATAATGTGAGGGGTTAGTTTCGGTTATTAAATTTTAATGGTTATTAAAGAAGACTTACCAAACCACGAGTATGGTTGATAAATCGTTCTATTTTAGTCGCTCCATGATAAGAGGTTGATGAAACTTTAACCCCAACTTTATCTCCGACGGATGAAACCAGAATGTTAGAAAATAAGTTAGTAGGTATGTTATCTTTGTAATATAATTTTTTATATTCTTTATCCAGTTTTATTAAGATAAATACCATGATACCCGTATGAATACCATTAAGTGTTATAACAGATGGTTGTGAAGCAATCATAAAAAGGGGGAAGGGAAAGAAATTTGTATAAAGAACAGCCCATGAGGGCTGTCAGAGAGACTGACCTCGCATATAAAATGCTCGGCCGCTTCG
>JAZQZB010000033.1:0-61208 GCA_045633825.1 Alphaproteobacteria bacterium
GCTTCGTCGTCGCAAGTGCGGCGATACTTTCGTCTCGCCTGCTCCTCCTAGTCAAACTCCCTTCTTTCGTGAGTTCGAGGCCTCTGGCGAAAGCAAACAAAAAATCCCCCGTGAAAGGGGGATTTTTTTGTTGATGATGAATAGAAGTAATAAACAGCCCATAAGGGCTGTCAGAGAGACTGACCTCGCATATAAAATGCTCGGCCGCTTCGTCGTCGCAAGTGCGGCGATACTTCCGTCTCGCCTGCTCCTTCTAGTCAAACTCCCTTCTTTCGTGAGTTCGAGGCCTCTGGCGATAACCATTAAAAAATCCCCCATGAAAGGGGGATTTTTTAATGGTGCCGACAGAGAGACTCGAACTCCCGACCCACTGATTACAAATCAGTAGCTCTACCAACTGAGCTATGTCGGCGTAATCAAGGAGGTTATACATATAAGTTTTGTTGTTGTCAATAAAAAAAATAACACTTTTCTATCTCTATGGGGAAAAAGTAAAATTTTGCTTGGTTTTATTGTCCGTATGGCTAAAATTATCACTAGTTTTGTTTGTTTTTGAAAGGTTTTTATTATGGCTTCTAATAAATGGTTCGGAACTGACGGTGTCAGAGGGGTGGCTAACGAATTTCCAATGGTGGCTGATTTTGCCATGAAATTGGCTTGTGCTTGCGCTCAAAAAGTTTGTGTAAATAATAAAAAAGTCGCAATAGCTAAAGATACTCGTATTTCAGGTGATATGTTAGAAGCATCTTTAATCGCCGGTTTTACCTCTTTGGGCGTGGATGTTATCAGATTAGGTGTTATTCCGACACCGGCAGTTACAACTTTTGTTTCCGAACTTGATGTGGATATGGCTGTTATGATTACTGCTTCACATAATTCTTATCAGGACAATGGAATTAAACTTATTGCCAATAACGGTGATAAATTTGCTGATGAGGTTACATCCGAATTGGAAAATTTAATCGAAAATAACAATTTTTCTTTTGATAAGGATAAATTAGGCAGGGTTTTTGAAAATTATTCTATCAAAGAAAAATACAAACAAATCGCTTATGATATGTATGGCACAACATCATCTTTGAAAGGCTTAAAAATTGTTGCAGATTGTGCTAACGGTGTTTTTTCGGATATATTACCCGAAGTATTGCGTAATTTGGGGGCCGAAGTCGTAGAAGTCGGTGTTGAACCTAACGGTACAAACATCAATCGTGATTGCGGTTCTCAACATCCTAAAGTAATGCTTGAAACTATTATTAAAACCGGAGCCGATTTGGGAGTGGCAGTTGATGGTGACGGTGACAGAATTAAAGTCGGTGATAATAACGGTAAACTTATTAAAAGCGAACAGCTCTTGGCTTTTTTGGCAACATATATGCAGGAAATCGGCGAAAATAAAGGAAGAGCTTTTGTCTCTACGAAACTTTCCAATACTGCTTTAGAAAGATATATTACTCAAAAATTGGGTTTGAAATATATTTTAACAGGTGTCGGTGAACGTCCGGTTATTAAGGCCTTAAAAGAGCAGGGCGGAGTTATCGGAGGAGAAGAATCAGGGCATATCGTTTTGCTTGATTATGCAAAATCAGGAGATGCCATGATCACATTTTTAAAGGTTTTGCAAGGTTTGGCTCAAATGAATAAAAAGGCTTCGGAAATCTTTCCGCTTTTTGAAGATGACTTTTTGTTTTTTGAAAACTTTAAGGTTAAGTCAAATGATGCTGTTAAAACAATTACTAATCGTGATGAATTGAAAAATTTGGTAGATAAATTAAGTGAGAAAATTAACGGACATGGACGTGTGGTTATTCATCCTTCGGGAACAGAGCCAACAATCAGAGTATGGGTTTGCGGTGATGATGAACAGGTTGTACAAGAGTTCGGAAATAAGTTGTGGAATACCATTGAACAACTAAATTATGATTAATATTTTATTAATAAATAAATGCTATTTTTAAAAATGTATAAAAGTATTTGTTTGTATTAATTACAGAGGGATTTGTTTTATGAACCAACTTATAGAAAAATCTGCCTTTGATTGGTCTAAAGATAAAAATAAACGTATTATGGCTAAAGGTGTTGCAGCTATGGCTATATTGAGCCGCAAGGTAGATGCAAAGGGTAATATTGTTTTGAATGGTTCGACACGTTGTGTTTGGAATAATCTTCAAAACAGATCTGACAGCCGCTATTTACAACGTCGAGTTTGGATTAGTTAATGTTTAAGGGGCTTGCCGCACTATTTAGAACAGGGTTTATTTTTAAACCGTTTGTATTGCTTGGAATTTTTTGCGGTTCTTGGTGTTATTTAAATATGGAACCGTCTGAAATAAGATATTTGTTTTTGATGAATTATTTTTATGCCGCAGTTGTATTTTCTTCGATTGTTTTTGTTCTTTTGTTTTCCAGAGTATATGATGATTCCGGAAATAGTTTGGATTGGCCGGCAATGTTTTGGAAAATTGTAGGAAATATTGCGAAATTTTTTATTTCATTTGTTTTAGTAATGTCTTTTATTTCAATGATTAGTATTTTTTAAACATTGATATCAATTTGTGTGCCTTTATTTTCTGATACGGGAGCAGAGCGAGATGCATCGGCCAATATTTCAACAATTTGTTGAGTGGCTTCGGCATTTTGTTTTATAATGCTCATTTGAAGTTGCTGTATTGCAACCATATATGAGCTTATGGCTCCCAGAGTGTTCATTATAATATCCTCTTAATTTAACTCTTATAAGTATAACATAAAAAAGATAAAAAATGTACTAATTTTTTATATGAATCGTTGTTTTAATGGTTTGGTTATTTATATATTTATTGTTATATTTTGCGGAGATTCAATATGTATAGATTTCAAATGATATTAGTCGTATGGGGAATTTTTATTTCTTTTTCTTCAATGGCCGGAGATGATCCTACAATTATTTATGGTTCTGCAGCAACTTCTGACGGTGAACAAAACGCGTTTGTAGTCGAACAACCGGAAAATGCACCGAATCCGTTGGGTAATCCGATTGTAGGAGAGAATAGACCTGTTGAAGTTTTTGGTAATCTTGATGAGGGGCGAGATGATCAAAATAATTTCAATAGAGATAACCGCGAAAATCTCAATAATCAAAATAATCCGGGAAATGATTTTGAAAATACTTTGTTAGAAGCTAATGACAGAGTATATGACATCCAATCATATCCTAAATCAGACTTTAAGGTTATGGATAATCCGGTTGAACCGCAAACTATTTATTCACCTAATGTGAATGATTAGTTACAGTCAAAGTATTTATAATCGAGATTGCGACATTTCCATTTGTCTTTTAATAATTCAGAAGGTTCAAGAGTTTGATATCTTTTGTCATTATTAATAGATGATCCTAAATGGATTACGTATTTGTCTTCACAGTTAATATTATCAGTGTTTTCAACCAATAAAAATTCACTGTTGCCGTAAATACTGTATGCTTTCGCACCTCGATGAAGGTGAATTTGACTTAAAGTGTTGATCAAATCAGGATTATCAGAAGTGGAAATCAATTTTATGTAAGCAGTGTCGATTATTGCATGTTGTTTGAGAACAACATTGGCTGTTTCGACAACAATACCACCGGAAATCTTGGCTTTTGAATTGCACCCGAAAGAGATACTTTCGTTGTTAATAGAGTTATTAGATGTATCTTTATATTTTAAGATTCCTTTGATTATTGTTTCGCTGTATGAACCTGCTTTCAGATAACCGAATAAATTTCCTTTAATACCTAATGAAGCACTTTTACCTAAATTGATATTACCGGTAACATTGCCGGAGGTAATGAATTTTCCGTTGTCTTCAATATTTATGTTTGCACAGATATTATTAGCACCGGAAATATTTAATGTGCCGGAAACATTAATATTGAGACCTTTAAGAGCACATGCTCCGGGAGTTCCGGTAACTTTTATTCTGACATTATTGAATTTGCCGTTGGCATTAAGTTCAATCGGTTCAAGATAATTTAGAATTAAGTTAACATTACTTATTTCGCGATTTAAGACATTAGAGTACAGTTCCATATTTTTAGCATTTAGATTTAATGTTATTGTCGGACGTTTATTTGAAATACATGTTTCAGATATTTGTCCGAAAGGTGATTTTAGAATTTTTTTAGTAATGTCTAATATCGGGTCGGTAATATCTTCAGCTATGATATCGGCTTCGGGGAATAGCTTGGCAGCTAATTTATCGCAGTTTAATACACATTTTACAAGACTGTCTAATTCGGGACATGTGTAAGTATCTTCGGTAGAAGAACAAGATGTTTTATAATGACCTGTTTCTTTGCAATATGATTCTGCTGTTTTACAAGTTTGGTAAAGAATCTTTGACGCTTTTTGACAAGTTGCCGTTTGGGGTGTTTCCGGACCGTATGGACAATTTAAAAAGCCTTCACAAGGATTTTCAATAATGTTGGTTTTGGTAATGTTGTCGCAATTTATGCATGTTTCACCGGCAGCAATGTATCCGGCAGGTATATTTTTTATATCGTGAGAAAATTCTTCGCAAGGTGTACAACATTTTCCGTAGTTGTTGCTGAAAGGACATCTGTCATTGGTAATTTTACATTTTGTTTTAAATGAATAGTTTAAGCTTTCACAGGCTTTTTCAATATTTAATTCACAAGAACGATACATTTCGGCATTGTTATCACATTTTTTTAACGGATATGACGGAAGTTTACATTCTTTCAGTTTGTATGAGAAATTGTTGTTCAGGCACCATTGTTCTTGAGAACAGCTTTTATAATAGTTTTGATGATGAGGACATTGATCGGTAGGAGCTGTCATTTTAGGACAATTTTCATATGTGATTTTATATCCTTCATCAATACATTTTTTTTCAGATCTGGTGGGATTCTTTGAAGTATATGTATTTGTTGCATATTCCGGAATAACAGATGCAATAACCGGTGATGATGATAATAACAGTGCAATTATAATTAATTTACCTATACGAATCATAATTTTTTCTCTTGTTGTTTGATTAAATATTATTAGTCATTATGAATAATAATTTTTATTTTTTTATAAAAAAACAATTTTTTTGAAAAAAATGAGTTTTTTGTACTAGATTTAAACCTCATTTTGTGATATGTTAGCACTCGCAATGGAAAAATACAACCAGAATAATAAAATAATAGGCAGGTAAATTATGAATAAAAAAATAACTGTACATAATCCATATGCAACCGGTGAATATGTGGTTTATCCGGCTCATGGAGTTGGTAAGGTTTCTGATGTTACTAAACAAACTATTGCGGGAACCGAGTTAGAGCTTATCGTTGTTAACTTTGACAAAGATAAGATGACTTTGCGTATTCCAATGGCTAAAGCCGAAACTACAGGATTAAGAAAAATTTCTAATGCCGACACAATTAATGATGCTTTGACAACATTGAAAGGAAAAGCAAAAGTTAAAAAAGTTATGTGGTCACGTCGTGCACAAGAATATGAAAATAAAATAAATTCAGGAAATCCGGTAGCTATTGCCGAAGTCATTCGTGATTTGCATCGTAATGAAAATTTGGCAGAACAGTCTTATAGCGAAAGACAAATTTATGAGCAAGCTTTGGACAGATTATCTAATGAATATGCGGTGTTTGAAAATATTTCCGCCAATGAAGCTACTCAGAAAATATTAGATGTTTTAACTAAACAATAATTTTAGTTGATCATCAAACAGATAAAGGTCTCAAATGTGAAATTTTGAGGCCTTTTTTGTCGTAAGAAAAAAGAATCTTGTGTATAAGTTTGGTGATAAAATAACCTCGTCTTGTTTTATAAAACTCTATGTATAGGATAAGATTAACTTTTTATTAACGAACATCCTTTTTAGCAGGAGTTTTATTAAAGTGAGTATTGCTGACGATTTAGTTAGTTTACAAACAGGTGGAATCGTGGTTTCCGCAGGACCGGTTTTAGTCGATGAAGAGGTTGAGAATCGGTATATGTGGGGATATTATCTGTGTATTGAAAATAATACGGCTAAAAAAATTCAGCTTGTGGGGAAGGATTGGAATATTACCGATGATAAAGGGAATCGGTTTAATGATAGCTCCGTAGGATTTAAGGGAGAACTTCCGGAATTGGAACCGGGAGAGTATTTTGAATATACTTCTTATGCTCCGCTTCAAGCTAAAAATGCGGTTTTTTACGGTTCTTGTAAGGTGAGGGCAGATGGTGTCGAAAGCAACGTAAAAGTGCCGACATTTAGTTTGTCGGCACGTAACGGAGGTAAGAATCGAATCTTAAACTAGTAGTATGTGGGTTCGATTTCTTGATTCTTTATATAGGCATTTAAATTTTGTTTAATCTCGCTTGTCATTCTTTCATTAAAGTCGTTAAATAATTTTTCGACCATCGAGTTCCAATATTCTTCTTTTTTACTGATATCGTAAGATGCCGGTATGGTTAAACTTCTCCAAGCTTCAACATCTGTTGATGCTTGAGACATGGATGATGTGTCGGAAATTTTTACAGATACTACTAAACGAGCTGAATATTTTATTTTGTCTTGTTCAAATATTTGATCACTTTCTTCTATTTCTTCGGTAACGGAAGCGTCTTTGATGATTACTTCGGCTATTTTAGAAGAAGAAAAATCAGCAGCTTTTAAGCGATCTTGCCCCCATAATTTTGCTGTTTTTTCAATAGATACCGGAAGTAAGTGTTCAACGTTCGGTCTTGTAAAACTGGGGGTAAATTCAGAAATAATATCAATTTTATTTACTTTTAATTCGATAGGAGTTTCGTTTTGATAACGAGGTTCTTTATATTGTGAAACTTCATCCGGAGTTCCAAATAATGTAGAGCATGCAGTTAAGCTTATGCTTATACCGACAAGTGATAAAATTTTTTTTGCAGAAATCATAGTCTTTTGCCTTATATCAAGTAAAAACACAGCTACGATATAAATATAGCTGTGTTTAGTATACAGACAAATAAATTAAAATCAGGTTAACTTATTGTTTGATAATTTCACTCGGTTCAAAGCAATATTGTTCAGAGCAAAAGTGGCAAGTGGCACTGATTTTACCGTCTTCAATCATTCCTTGAATATCTTCATTAGAAAAGGTGCTTAATGTTTGAAGCAATTTTTCTCGAGAGCAACGACATGAAAAAGTATAATTTTTGCTTCGTTGAATATTTAAGTTATTGCCATGGAAAAGACGATGTAAAATATCTTCTGATGAAAGGCTGGCATCAAAAACTTCGTCTTCGGATAAACTTTCCATAAATATTTTAGCTTCGTTCCATGCTTCTTCAGCGGTTTCGGTATCGATTTTATTTCCGCCCGTGTTCGGCATTTTTTGAAGCATAATACCGCCGGCAATCCAAGATTTACTTTCACCTTGAGGGGCGTGTAAGAAAAGTTTTAAGGCTGTATCAATTTGTTCGGACTGTTTGAAATAACGTAAAGCACATTCACTCAAGGTTTTGCCTTGTAAGTCTACAACACCTTGATACAGTTCAGTATTTTTTCCTTGATCAACGGTAAAGGCCAGATGACCGCCACCCAAAAGGTGAGGGGTCGGTTCAATTTGACCTAAAGTTTTGCGTAATTTTTGACCGGCATTTAAGCGCTCTTCGTCAAAACGAGCGCAAGAGCGAATTTTGCCGTCTGATGTTACATCAATAACAACCATAGGAACAGGACCGTTGCTTTGGATTTGCAAAGTAAATAAACCATCATATTTTAAAGTCGAGGCAAGCATTGCCGCTAAAACGGTTGTTTCGGCTACAACGGCTGAAACAGGCAAGGGATATGCGTGTTTGTTGATTATGGTGTCTAAAACTTCGTTTAGGCGGATAAAACGGCCTTGATATGAACCGTTATCAATGAAGAAAGATACACAATTATCAAAATTTTTATTAGGCATTATTAAAAATCCTTAGTATAGTAAAATAAATTTTTATAATTCTATAATCTATATTGAGAGTTTTTTCAAGTGTTGTTAGATGTAAAAAAAGAATATAATAAAAAAATGCCAAAAAAAATAACTCCGCAGAGGTTAAAAAATATTGCCTTATTTTATCTGAAGCGTTTTGAAACTTCGGAAGCTAATTTGCGTAGTGTCTTGAAACGTCGAATTGATGATTATGCTTACTTTAATAAGGAATTTGACAGAGCAACGGCTTATCAATGGTTGGATGAGTTAGTGAATGATTTTATTAGACTTGGATATGTTAATGATGAACGATATGCCGAAATTAAAATCAGAGGTTATTTGGCGCAAGGAAAATCGCCGAGATATATTTTGAATAAATTAAAAGAAAAGGGTATAGATCAAGATTTGGCAGATAACTTGTTGAATGAGCAAGAATATGATGATTTCGAATCGGCCTTAAAATTGGCAAAAAAGAAAAAAATAGGACCATTTTGTCCGGATGAAAAATTGCGTAGGGAACGGCGCAATAAAGATATGGGAGTTTTAATCAGAGCCGGTTTTGATTATGATGTGGTGTTAAAAGTTTTAGACCGGGATGAAGAATAAAAAAACGGTGGATTGTTGTTCCACCGTTTTTTGAGATTAGTTCATTTTGTGTTGAATAGATTCTTTTAGAGAGCAACTTGGCGCAAAAGCTACCGTAATTGCCGAAAGAGCTACTAATACATATACAATTCGGCTTAAAATAGACATAGCTCCAAATAAGTATGCTACTAAATCAAAGCTAAATAATCCGACTAAACCCCAGTTAATTCCACCAATAATGGTTAAAACCAAAGCTGTATTACGCATCCAATTACTCATGATTTAAATCTCCTATTTATTTTTGAATACTTTTATGATATATGGCAGAGATAAATATTTTCAAGTTGTAACAGGTGATGTTTATGTATAGCGAAAAGTTTAAGATTTTTATTGATATGTGGCGTGAAGAATTTGCCATAGAACGTTCTATTGACGAAAAAATTTGCTTGGATAAAGACGGAAATCCTATACCTTGGTATACTTATCCGGCAATAGAATATTTGTCACAATTTGATTATTCAGATAAACAAATTTTGGAATTCGGTTGCGGATTTTCATCACTCTTTTGGGCAAAACGAGCTAAAAAGGTAACTTCAATAGAAGATAATTTGAATTGGTTTGATAAGTGGAAAAAAGAATTTGATGAGCCGAATTTGGATATCAGGTGGCGTGATGAGGGCGAAATTTATGAGCAGGCGGCCTTTGAAGATAATATAAAATATGATGTGATTATTGTTGACGGAAAACGCAGATTTCAATGTGCGGAAGCGGCAGTGAAAGCACTTAATAAAGGCGGAATGATAATTTTAGATGACAGTGACAGAATTAATACTTCGCAAGAGTATGTTAAGGCTGTTGAAATATTAAAAAATGCTAACTTATTACAGGTTGATTTTTACGGTTTTTGCCCAATGAATAATTATACCAAAACTACTTCGGTTTTCTTTTCTCGTGATTTTAACTTTGAATCATTGTATAAAGTTCAGCCGATAAACGGATGGGGTAATCTTTGGTCAAAATCACGAAAAGACAGAAAAGAATTTTATAAAAAATCAATGTAAAAAAACTCCTGATACATTGAAAGTATCGGGAGTTTTTTTATAAGAGGTGAAAAGAATTATTCTTCGGCAGAATAAATCATCTCGCCTTCAAGCTCTGCTTCGACGCCATGTCCTTGTTCGGCGATGGAAATAATCTTGGTATCACCTTGCATATATACAAAAGTATTATCGACATTTCCTCGATAATTTTTGTACATAGGACGATTAAGTTCAAAAACTACAAACCAAAATTTTGAATTTTGGTAGGCCTTTTTGATTTTTATTGAAACGCGGCAAGGGTCTACATCCGGTAATGAACGCAGAAATATTTGTCCTACATTTTCTACCAGAATATAACTACATTTGTCTAATAAAAATTTTTGAACTTGTTTGGCGTTGAACGCTTCGTTGAAATAAAATAATTCGAAACCTAAAAGGTAGCAATGACTGCTGATTTGAATTTTTTCCATAATCTTAAAAATTAATAATTTATATTGATTGCCTCATTATATTTATTATTTTTGTTTCGTCAATATGTTAAGGCAAAACTTAAATTTGAAATTTTAAAGCATATATTTTAGTTAAATAAGGAGAAAGTATATGCTTTGGATTATTAACGGGTTGGTATATGGTTTTTTTATGGCTTTGTATACTTTGGTAAACCAAAGACATAAGTTTAACGGGTATGTGCTCGGGGTTTGGCGAGGATTTGGAATTTCACTTATTTTTTTACCTTTTTTATTTTTGGTACCGTTGCAGACGAATGTAAAAAATTGGATTTTGCTGGTTGTTCAAGGTATTTTAATAGGGATTTATGATTCGCATATATTTTTTGCTTCGGCTCGTTATGGGGCGTCGGTTACTTCCAAATTATTGGTATTGAGTGTGTTGGTAACGACTTTGATGTGGTGGGCAATTACACCGAAATTGTTTGTTGATTTAGTAAGACAAGAAAATGTTTTTATCACATTGCTTTTGACACTTTTCGGATTTTGCGTTTGTTATTGGTATATGCTTAAAAGTAAGATTACGCAAAATGCTTTTTGGTATATGATGCCGGCAGTATTATCATTGGCAGGTATGAGTGTGGCGACTAAAGAAATTGCTATGATGGGGCAAGATGTTTGGGATAATGTTTTATATTATTTAACAGTGTCTACTTTTGTTTCGGGTATTTATAATTATCTGTTTCTTATTAAAGATAAGCATTATAATTTTATGTTAATCGGAAAGATGATATTTAATTATGAAGTGGTAAAAGTAGGGATTTATATCGTATCTTTTTCGGCGGCTTTGATTGCGGCTAAAACTATGGCAATGAGGTTAGCGCCAAATCCGGGATATGTGGTAACTTTGCTTTTAACGGCGCCGATATTTGTATATTTATTGGAAGGTAATAAAAAGACATCAAGTGTTTCGGAAAAAGCCGGCTTTGCAATGCTGTTTTTTTTGTTTTTGATTATGATTTTGTTGGTAGATAATTTTAATATAAATGATTAGGAGCAAAGCCCTAAAATAAGATAATCAAGAAGTACAAAACCTTTAGAAGTTGCTTTAAGAGTGGTGTCGTTGTTGATTAAAAGACCTTTATTTGAGGCTTCTTTTGTAAAATCTTGATTGATAAAATCATCAATATTTATTCCGCAAATCTGATGAAAGTTTTGTTTGTTGATGCCTTCGGTTAAACGTAAATTCATTATAATCAGTTCTTCGGCTCGTTCTTCTTGTGAGAGTTCTTCCATAATTATAGGGTTGGTTACGGCATAGTGTTTATTATTTATTTTTAGGCGGCCGTGAGCGGATTTGCCGATACCGATATAATCTTTGCCTAACCAATAGGCTTTGTTGTGTACGGATTGAAAATCAGGTAAAGAATAATTAGAAACTTCGTATTTTTGATAGCCTTTTGAGTTCAGATAATCTTCGGTAAAAAGGTATAATTCGTTGGCTTTTTCTTCATCTAAACCTTTAAGGCCTTTTTTGTAAAAGACGGTATTTTCTTCAATCATCAGCTGATATAGTGATATATGTTTTAAGCCGAAGTTAGAAGCTAAAGCCAGTTGGGTTAGCCAATTTTGTTTTGTTTGCTCGGGCAGGGCATATATTAGATCGATTGAGTGATTGTTAAAGTTTTTTAATACATCTTCAATGGCTTTTAGGGCTTGGTTTGCATTGTGAGTTCTGCCTAAAAATTTTAAGTAATTATCATCAAAAGATTGCACTCCTAAAGACAGGCGATTGATGCCGGCATTTTTTAAATCTTGAAATAATGTCGAGGTTTGGGTGTTGGGATTAGCTTCCAAAGATATTTCGCAATTTGGAGAAACTGTCCAAAGTTCGTTTATTTTATTGAGTAAACGAGAAATATTTTGCGGGGCAATAAGTGATGGAGTGCCTCCTCCGAAAAAGACGGAAACGACATTTTTATCCGGCAAAATTTCTTTGTATTTTATTATTTGCTCAATATAATCGTCAATGATTTCATTTTGGTTTATATTTTTTTTGACTTGGGAAAAGAAGTCGCAATAAGGGCATTTGCTTTTGCAAAAAGGCCAATGAAAATAGATGCTTAATTCTTTTCCCATTATAGTCCTATAATATAAATTTAGAAAGGTCGGATTTGACGGTGTATTTGCTTAATTTTTCTTCGACAAATTCTGCTGTGACATTAAATTCCTGACCGTCTTTGTCGGAGGCTGAAAAACTTATGTCTTCGAGCAAAATTTCCAAGACCGTATGAAGGCGACGAGCTCCGATATTTTCAACATTTTCGTTGATTAAAACGGCTATGTCGGCGATTTTTTCAATAGCTTCGGAAGTGAATTTTAAAGTGAAATTTTCGGTTCCCAAAAGGGCGATATATTGCTCAATAAGGTTGGCTTCAGGCTCGGTTAAAATACGCACGAAATCTTCATGTGTGAGGGCTTGAAGTTCTACCCTTATCGGCAAACGACCTTGAAGTTCCGGTAGCATATCAGACGGTTTTGCCAAGTGAAAAGCACCCGAGCATATAAATAAAATGTGATCGGTTTTTACCATGCCGTATTTAGTGGTAACGGTTGTTCCTTCAATTAATGGAAGCAAGTCTCTTTGGACTCCTTCGCGAGAAACATCACCGCGAGTACCTTCGGATTTTCCGGTAATTTTATCAATCTCGTCTATGAAAACAATTCCGTCATTTTCGACTGATTTTATTGCTGTGTCGACAATAGTATCATTATCCAAGATTTTATCACATTCTTCATCAATTAAAATTTTGAAAGCTTCATCAACTTTTAGTTTACGGGTTTTGTATTTTTGCGCACTTCCGCCAAGTAAATCACCAAGACTTATCATACCCATAGAGGCACCGGGCATTCCGGGAATGTCGATAGTGGGCATTGATGAATTGGAATTGTCTAAAAGGGATATTTCGACTTCTCGTTCATCAAGTTCGTGATTGCGAAGCATACCTAAAAATTTGGTTTTGGTTTCGTCGCTTGCATTTGCGCCGACAAGAGCTTCGATTATACGTTTTTCGGCAAAAGATTCAGCTTTTGCACAAACACTTTTGCGTAAATGTTTGCGTGTTTGGTTTATAGATATTTCAATCAAATCTCTGATGATACTTTCGACATCACGGCCGACATAACCGATTTCGGTGAATTTAGTGGCCTCGACTTTGATAAACGGAGCTTTGGCAAGTTTAGCCAATCGGCGAGAAATTTCGGTTTTACCCACGCCGGTCGGTCCTATCATTAAAATATTTTTCGGTACGATTTCTTCTTTTAATTTATCGGGTAATTGCATACGACGCCAACGATTGCGAAGGGCAACCGCAACAGCTTTTTTGGCTTCATGTTGACCGATAATAAATTTATCTAATTCCGAAACAATTTCTCTGGGGCTGAAGTTAGTCATTTTTAATACTTTCCATAATTACATTGTGATTGGTATAAATGTCGATATCTCCGGCGATTTTCATTGATTTTTGAGCAATGTCTTCCAATGATAATCCTTCAATATCATATAGAGCTTTGGCAGCTGACATAGCATAGTTTCCGCCTGATCCGATACCTATAATACCATCGTCCGGTTCCATAACTTCACCGGTGCCGGATATTACCAATGATGTTTCTTTGTCGGCTACAATCATAAAGGCTTGCAGTTGGCGAAGATATTTGTCCATGCGCCAATCTTTTGCCAACTCGACGGCAGCTCTTTTTAATTGGTTGGCGTGTTTTTCCAATTTTGCTTCCAAGCGCTCAATCAATGTAATACCATCAGCAGCAGCACCGGCAAATCCGGCAATTATTTTACCGTTACCGATACGGCGCACTTTGATTGAATGAGATTTGAATACGATTGCTTCACCTAAAGTTGCTTGTCCGTCACCGGCCATAACAACTTTGTTGTCTTTTCTGATACATAAGATTGTAGTCATTGAAATATATATCCTTAATTGTGGTTATTAATGTTATATTATGTAGGTAAAAATATTGTCGGATGCAAGGGGAAATTAATAAAAAAACTCCCTGATTTTTTATCAGGGAGTTTTTAGGATTATTTGCGTTCTTTTGCGGTAACCGGTGTCGGCGATTTATCTTTTTTAGAATTGTCTATCGCATCGGCAATCGGTGTATATATACGTACAGCTTTAGGTTTGCTTCCGATAAGCGGTTTTTGACCGCAAATATCAAGACCTACCGATTTGAGGGCTGTTTCTATCGGAATAAAGAGGTCAGGCGATGTATCATCTTTTTTGCTCTTGTGAGAAATACCGATGATATTACCTTTTTGATCAATTAATGCGCCGCCCAAAGTTGCGGTTTGAACAAAGGTATCAACAATAATTTCGGCACCTTTGTCTTCTGTCCAACGATAGCCGACAACACGACCTTCATTATCAATATAGTTTTCTCCTTTTTCATCAAAATTGAGCATGCCTAAAGTTAAGAGAATATCTTTGTTTACTTCAGGTAATTTTAATGACATAGGCAGGGGTTGATATGCAATCGGTTTTTCAAGTAATAATACGGCGATATTTTTGTTCGGATTAATACGGAAAGCCGAAGCATTGAATTTGTTACCATTGAGAGTTTCTAAAAGGTATTTGTTATTTTCTTTGGTAATTAAATCGGCAGATGTCAGAATCATATCTTCTGCAATTAGTAAGCCGGCACCTTTTTTGCCTTTTGAATTCTCTACAGATACAATAGATGAACGTAGTTTGTATAAATTGTAGGGATCGAGATTTTCAAACGGCGGATTGTTTACAATACAGAAGTTATTGTTTACATCAGCATAAGAATCTTCGCCGATAACATCAATCTTTACATTGGTTTGCGGAACCGGAGTAACAACATTATTGGAAGCAGATGTACCTCCGTCTTCAATAACGTCTACTGCTTCGGCTGTGTCAATTTCTAATGGGATATCAACAAAGACATCGTCACTTAAATTGATGTTTTCTTCCGGTTCAAGAATTGTATTGCAAGTGTCATAATCAGCGCATTCTTCAGTGATTTTAGCTGTTTGACATTCATCAGCAACGGTAATTGTTGTGTTTTTTGTTCCGCCAACCATTTCGGAAATCGATTCTTCTAAAGCTGAAGAAGTGCCGGATGTTCCGCCTTCGGTTAAAGACATAATGGCGGTACAAGAGCTGCCTTCGCATTTTACAGGAGTTGTTTGAACAACTGTTTTACCTGTAATGTTATGCTGTTCGTCACATTCTTGTAAGAGTTCGATAGTTTTTAATTCTTCGGCATATTCGGCAGCAAAACAATCTTCACAATTTTCACTTATATATAATTTTGCCAGTTGTATTTCTAAATCTTCGGCACATAAACGTTGTGAAAGTGTTTGATTAACACAGCTTATTTCGGGGAACTTGATTAAAGCATCTTCAAATGCACGTTCAACAAGCAATGTTTCACCGTTTGGTTCGCCTTCAATAATTTGTCCGTAACCTGTGGTTGTGCCTTTGCAATATACTTCATCTTTGGCCAAATTCATAATACGCCATACGACAGTCATTTCGGATGTACCGTTACGCAGTCTTTTATTTTTACTTTCTTGCCAATCAAATTCATCACAAATATTCATAAAATAGTCAGTAATTTCGGCAGTTATGACATATTCGTGTTGTTTGATTTTGTCAGAATCGGGGTAGTAAACGCTTGAAGGTTCTACTACAACCGGATAGTAATCATTCATAGTTTCGTAAAAGACATCAAAAAAGTGCATATCTTTTTGCATTGAACGTCCTTGGTTTAAGTAGGCGTTCTTTGTTTCTCTGCGACAACCGAAAATGCGGAAACGATAGTCACCGAGTTTTGTGTTATATTCATCATATTTTTTGTTTTTTTTGATTCTGAAATCAACGTTTTCAAGTTTTATCGGGGCATAGGTGTCTCGAGAATTGTGTAATAAGGTGTATGCGTTGTATTGTTCATCGGAAATAATCAAACTTTGATAGTTGATTTTTTGTGTGTCTTGAAGGTATGAGATTTTACGTACCGGTTTCTTTTTGGCCGGTTCACACATACAATCAAAGATACCTAAAGTAGAATCGGCATCAGGATTACACATACAAGGGATTAATTCAGGGCTTTCCACGTTACATGCAGAGAGCATTAACACAGATGAAAGTAATGATAAACCTATGTTTTTACGCATTTTTTACAAACTCCAATAAACGAATCAAAAATATCTGCTTTGGCGATAAGACAAAGCTTCTGCTATATGCATTTTAAGTATTTTTGATTCATTTTGCAAGTCTGCAATCGTTCTTGCTAACCGCAAAGTGCGATGATAGGCTCTGGCAGACATCGAATTTTTTTCGGCAAAGGTAATTAAGAGCTGTTCGGCATCATTGTCCATAGCACAAATTTCCTCTAAAACCTTGCCTTTGAGCTGTGAGTTTGTGTTTATATCGGTAATGTTTAATTGACGATAACGAGCTATTTGAAGTTCTCTGGCTTTTATTACACGGCTTTGGATAACTTTTGAAGATTCGCCTTTTTTGACGTCTGATAATTCCCAAGGTGATACTTGAGGTACTTCAATTTTGATATCTATTCTATCCAAAAGCGGTCCGGATATTTTTGACATATATTCTTGGGCGCAAACAGGGGCTCGAGAACATTCTTTATCTTTTTGTCCCAAGTGACCGCAACGACAGGGATTCATGGCGGCAATAAGTTGGAAATTTGCCGGAAATGTCGTGTGAGCATTTACACGAGATATTTGAATTTCGCCATTTTCTAACGGTTGGCGCAAAGCTTCTAAAGTGGGACGATTAAATTCGGGAAGTTCATCTAAAAATAATACCCCGTTATGAGCTAAAGAAATTTCTCCGGGAGTTCCTTTGCGACCGCCTCCTACCAAAGCCGGAGTCGAAGCACTATGATGTGGCGATTGGAAAGGTCTGGAAAAACATATACCGCTTTCATTTAATTGGCCGGCAATGGATTTTATCATTGATGTTTCGATTGCTTCTTCAATGGTCATCGGAGGTAAAATAGTCGTTAAACGGGAAGCTAACATTGATTTTCCCGAACCGGGAGGGCCAACCATAAGTAAATTATGTCCGCCGGCTGCAGCAATTTCTAAAGCTCTTTTGGCTGTTTCTTGGCCTTTGACATCGGACATATCAAGATTTGGTGCTTGAGTAATATATTCGTTTTGAGGCGGTGTCGAAAGAAGTTCGCTTCCTTTTAAGTGATTTATCAAACTTATTAAATCGGGCGCGGCGATTATATCGTTTACTTTGGCCCAAGCCGCCTCGGAACCGCAACTTTGCGGACAAATTATACCAAGAGAGTCTTTTTTTGCTTGAACAGATGCCGGTAAAACGCCGTTTACCGATAAAATTGCCCCATCTAAACCAAGCTCTCCCATTACCATATATGATTGTATTTTTTCTTTCGGTACTACACCCATAACAGATAAAATACCGAGAGCAATCGGTAAATCAAAATGAGATCCTTCTTTCATCAGGTCAGCAGGGGATAGATTTATTACTATCCTTTTAGGAGGAAGTTGAAGACCTATTGATTGAATGGCTGAACGAATGCGTTCTTTACTTTCGGCAATCGCTTTATCGGGAAGACCGACAATTATAAAGTTTGGTAAACCTGAAGATACTTGAGCTTGTAAATCGACTTTTTTTACTTCTAATCCATTGAATGTAAGGGTATTTATGTGTGTTATCATATTATTTAATCCTTACCAACGCGGTGATGTGTCTCCATTACGCCAACGTCTTGTCGGATAGGTGTCAACGGTTAAAAAATCATATTTTGCCGAACGGGACGGAATGTTGTTGAAACGAACGTATCCTTTTGTTTCGTAATATGAAGCACATTCTTCGGCCGAACGACTGTTGTTATTGTAACAATATATAATTGTGCGAGAGCGAAGATTTTGTAAACCGATGTAAGAATTGTCCGATGCTGCTTTGGATATTCCCATAAAAATTATACAAAAAGACATAACAACTGTACAAATACTGATGAATCTTGTAAAAGACATGGCTCTTCCCTTAAGATTGAACTTAATTTGTTTATTGATTAGCAAAAAAAGATTAAATCTTCATTAAAAATTTAGCATAAAATGCTTGCAAAATAAAGATTTTGTGATATAAGGACTTCGTCCTTGCCGTGGTTAATGATGATCACGGCTATACAAAAGGCGGCCAAAATAATAGATGAGGGATGTGCTTTGGTGATTTTTGAAGCATTATTTCGAAAAAAATCGAGTGTTTTGGTCATATTGTTGAGAATCCATAAGGAGTTAAATTTAAAATGAATAAATATGAAAGCGTGTTGATTGCACGTCAAGATTTGGGCGCTTCACAAGTTAACACTTTGGTTGACGAATTGAAAAATGTTATTTCAGCTCAAGGTGGTGAAGTTGTTCGCGTTGATAATTGGGGTTTGAAAAACCTTGCTTATCGTATTAAGAAAAACCGTAAAGGTCATTACGTTCTTTTGAATATTGCTGCTCCGGCAAATGCTGTTGCAGAATATGAACGTGTTATGCGTGTTAACGAAGATATTATCCGTTATATGACTGTTAAAGTTGAAGACTTTTCTGAAGTTTCTTCCGGTAATGACGGTGTAGATTCTGCAGTTGAAGAATAAGGAGAACGATAATGGCTAAACAAGTATTCTTTAGAAGAAAAAAGAGCTGTCCGTTTTCCGGTGAAGACGGACTTAAAATCGACTATAAAGATGTAAAATTGCTTTCTCGTTACATTTCAGAAAAAGGCAAAATCATCCCAAGTCGTATCACTTCAGTTTCGGCTAAAAAACAAAGAGAATTGGCAAAAGCTATTAAAAGAGCTCGCTATCTCGGTTTGTTGCCTTATGTTGCAATGTAAGTTTAAGGGAGAAAGAATATGGAAGTTATCTTGCTTGAACATGTTGAAAAATTAGGCAAAATGGGCGAAAAAGTCAGCGTAAAAAATGGTTTTGCCCGTAACTATTTGTTGCCTCAAGGCAAAGCTTTGCGCGCTACTGAAGCAAACTTGGCAGTTTATGAAAAACAAAAGGCTGAATTGGAGGCTCGTAATAAACAATTATTTGATGAAGCTTCTAAATTGGCAGAATCTTTGAAGGGTTATTCTACAGTTTTGATTCGTCAAGCTGCCGAAACAGGTCAACTTTATGGTTCTGTTACTATTCGTGATATTGCTGCTGCCGTTAAAGAAGCAGGTTTTGCAGTTGAACGTCGCCAAGTATTTTTGGATAAGGCAATCAAAGATTTGGGTGTTTACCAAGTTAAATTAAACTTGCATCCTGAAGTTAGCCAAACAATTTTGGTTAACGTTGCCAGAACAGAAGATGATGCTAAAAAACAAGCTAAAGCTTATGAAAATAATTAATTAGCTTTTTTAGTATTTAGAAAAAAAACCTTCGCTAATTTGGCGAAGGTTTTTTTATTATCCTTTGTATAATGAGCTTTGTTTGTATTTGGTAATTGCAAAGCGGGCTAAAACTCCGATTACTGCCGCTAACGGTACTGCTATCATTAAACCTAAAAATCCGAGTAATACACCGCCGGCAAGCAATGCGAACATAACCCATACAGGATGAAGTCCGATTGAATCTCCAACTAATTTCGGCGTTAAGAAGTTGCCCTCTATGAATTGACCGATGGCAAAAACTCCGACAACTTGAGCTATCGGAACCCAATCGGAAAATTGAGCGAAAGCTATGGTCATAGCGGTAATGAAACCGACAATGCTTCCAACGTAAGGAATAAATGATATAATGCCGGCAATAAAACCGATTAACATACCTAAATCAAGGCCTATAAAAGAAAGTCCGATGCCGTAAAATGTTCCTAAAAGAACACAAACAGATAATTGACCTCGGATAAAAGATGAAATGATTTTATCTATTTCTTTGGCTTGGGTGCGAATTTCTTTTTTGTAAGCTTTAGGAAGCAAACTGTCTACTTTTTTGGTAAAAGCATTCCAATCACGCAACATATAAAATGTAACGATAGGTGTAATCAAAATTAAAGATAATATGCTAAACAAGGCATAGCTTCCGGATATTACTTTTCGTAAAAGTGAGCCGATAACTTTTAGCGTGTTGGACATATTACCACGCAGATATTCGCGGAATTTTTCACGGTTGAGGTTAGGGAATCTGTCTTGTAAATTATTGATAATCGGTTCCATTTTTTGTGAAAGTGATTCCATATATTTAGGAACGGCACTGATGAATAAAGCTAACTGTTCATCAATCATGGAAACAAGGGCAATAATTGCCGGTATTAAAATAACGGCAACAAGTAATAAAACCAAACAGGTCGCTAATGTTCGATTTATTTTTAATTTTTCCAAACGTGTGGCTAAAGGGTCAAGTAAATAGCCTATGATGATGCCTACTACGAAAGGAAGTAGTACCGAACGTAAGACATATACTAATGACGCAAATATAACTAAAAGGGTAATCCAAAAAATCCAATTTTTGTTTTCGCTTTTTGTCATAAATATTATTCTCCTATATCGCTCATAATTATGTGAGTTTCATTATTTTTTATATCATAACCTAAATTTTTCAGTTGAGATTGAAGCGAATTTAAATCTCCGGTGTAGGTGATTTTAAATTGTGCTTTTCCCGGAGTCATGGCTTGAACATGAATATTGGTTATTTCGTTAATATTTTTAAGCTTTTGTTCTGCCGAAATCCAATATTTTAATGTCGGAAAATGGTATAAAACAGTAGCTTCATTTTGTGTAACTTGATTTTCATCTTTGTTTGAAAGTATTTCATGTTCAATTTGAGATTTTGTTTGTAAAACTGCTTGATTAAACAGCTCAATTCCGGAAGATTTGGCACCTTGTATATCAAGCTCGAATTTATTTCCCAGTAATGATTTTCCGATAATTTTTAATCCTTCAACGCCATTGTATGATGCATTGAGCACATATATATTGTTGGTTTTAGCTTTAGAGGCAATGTTTTCGATGGCGATATAGTCAAAATCAGATGCTTGTTTGGCGTCTATCATTGATTGATATATCGGATTGTCAGATATGGATAAAAATTTTATTGCTGAAGAATTTGAAGAATTGTCCCAAGCTTGTTTCCATATATTTTCAGTTTCCCATAAAATAGGGGCATCATCAGTAAATTCTTTGAAAACAGGTATTATCAATACGGTTGTTGATTTTGATGAAATTACGGGAATTTCACGTTCTTTCATATATTCTTTTAATAATTCTTCGTTTATGACGATTTTTAAATCGGCCATATAGCGAATGTCAGAATTTTTTTCACTGATTACAGATGTTTCTTTAACAAAGTTTATAATTTGAGCATCGGTCATGTCGGCGATTTTTTTGGCACCGTCGGAAGTTGACATGCGTTTGGCGATTGCATTTACGGCAGCACGTGTGGCAGAGTTAAGTGCTTTTTCACGAGCAATAGATGCATTTTCGTCGGAAACATCGACTTTTATTTCAACCGTATATTTTTCATCTTTGGCAAAAGCGGCAGACGCCAAAATTATGTTTGCACAAACGATGAATGTTAAAAGTTTAGACAATTTTTATTACTCCGAGATTAGAAAATTTCAATATTAGAGAAGAAAAAGTTTATTTCTCTTTGAGCAGCTTCCGGAGAATCAGAACCGTGAACAGAGTTTTTGTCAATGGATAAAGCAAAAGTTTTTCGAATTGTTCCTTCATCCGCAACTGCCGGATTGGTTGCTCCCATTATTTTGCGATAATTAACTATCGCATTTTCTCCTTCAAGAACTTGTACAACAACCGGAGCAGAGCTCATGAATTCGACTAAATTATCATAAAAAGGACGATCTTTGTGTTGTTCATAAAATTCGGCAGCATGAGCTTTTGACAGATGTATCATTTTTTGAGCAACAATTTTTAAACCGGAATCTTCAATTATCGTATTGATTTTTCCTGTAATATTTCTTGTTGTAGCGTCAGGTTTGATTATTGATAATGTACGTTCCATGAAACAATACTCCCATTAAATTTATGACGATTTTTATGTAGGATATAATACTTTGTACAAATAATCAAAAGATATTTTGACTTTTGTATAATAAAGTTGTTTATTATAGCTAATATTGTGGCTGATTTATTTTTTATATGATTGGAGAGGAACGTATATGAGTAAGTTTGTTGATGAAATTATTGCTAAAGCAAAAGAAGGATATAAAACAATTGTTTTACCGGAAGGCGAAGATGACAGAGTGATTGAGGCTTCTGTTTTTATAATGAAAGAAAAAATTGCTAAAGTTATTTTGTTGGGTAATGTCGAAGCTATTAAGTCAAAATTTGAAGCAAAAGGATTGGATTTTAATGCCGTAGAATGTATTGATCCTAAAACATCTGATAATTTGCAAAAATATGCTGATTTGTTTTATGAATTGCGTAAAGAAAAAGGTGTTACTCCGGAAGCAGCTTTAGAAACAGCTCAAAAAGCCAATTATTTCGGTACTTTGATGATGAAAGCCGGAGATGCCGACGGTATGGTTTCCGGTGCAGTTAATTCAACAGCTGATACAGTTCGTCCGGCTTTGCAAATTATTAAATCTTCGCGTAAAGATATGGGGGTTTCATCATTTTTCTTTATGAATAAAGATGATAAGACTTATATCTTTTCAGATTGTGCCATTACACCGAATCCGAATGCTCAAGAGTTGGCTAATATTGCTATTCAGGCTTCGGAAACTGCTGTTAAATTCGGTATTGAACCAAAAGTTGCCATGTTGTCTTATTCTTCATACGGTTCGGCCAAAGGTGATATGCCGGAAAAAGTTCAAGAGGCAACAAAAATAGCTAAAGAAATGGCTGATGGAGAATTTAAACATTTGGGAGCAATTATTGACGGTGAGTTGCAGGTTGATGCTGCTTTGGTTGAAAAAGTAGCTCTTTTGAAAGCTCCTCAAAGTACGTTAAAAGGACAAGCAAAAGTTTTGGTATTTCCTGATCTTAATGCAGGTAATATTTCTTATAAATTAGTTCAACGTCTTGGCGGTTATGATGCTTTCGGACCTGTTTTACAAGGATTGAAGGCTCCGATTAATGATCTTTCAAGAGGTTGTAGCGCTGAAGATATTGTATTTACTGTTGCTTTGACAGCGGTACAATCAATGTAAGTTTTTTATTTTAATAATAAGGACAGAGTAATATGAAAAAAATTTTGGTATTAAATTCAGGATCATCTTCATTAAAATATCAATTATTTAATGTTGAAGGTGATAAATATGAAGTTGTGGCTAAAGGCTTGGCTGAAAGAATCGGTATTGACGGTTCAAAAGTAAGCATTAAATATGCTGACGGTACAAAAAAAGAAGTTGCTAATCCGCTTCCGACTCACAATGAAGCTTTGCAAGAAGTGTTTAATTTGCTGTTAAGTGGTGCATTGACTGATTTGAATGAAATTACAGCAGTAGGACATCGCGTGGTTCATGGTGGCGAAATTTATGCTAATTCAGTCGTGATTGATGAAAAAGTTATTCAAACTTTGATCGATTTGTCATCTTTGGCACCGCTTCATAATCCGGCAGGCGTTTTGGGTATCAGAGCTGTACAAAAAGCTTTGCCGAATGTGCCGCAAGTTGCTGTGTTTGATACGGCTTTTCACCAAACAATGCCTAAAGAAGCATTTCTTTACGGTCTTCCGTTGGAACAATATACCAAACATCAAATCAGACGCTATGGTATGCACGGAACTTCTCACAGATATATTGCTCAAGAAGTTGCTAAAATCTTGGGAGAAGGTAAAAAAGTTGTTGTTTGTCACCTTGGTAACGGTGCTTCATTGTCGGCAATTAAAAATGGTAAATGTATAGATACTTCTATGGGATTTACTCCTTTGGCCGGTATCATTATGGGTACTCGTTCCGGCGATATTGATCCGTATATTCCGCTTCATATCATGAAAGAGCAAGGTTTGAGCATTGATGAAGCTAACAACCTTTTGAATAAACAAAGCGGTATGCTCGGTTTGACCGGTTTTTCCGATATGCGTGATGTTGAAGCAGCATATTTGAAAGGCGAAGAAAAGGCAGTTATCGGTTTGAAAACTTATGTTTATACTATCGTGAAATTTATCGGTTCTTATATTGCTGCTTTGGGTGGTATTGATGCTATTGTCTTTACTGCCGGTATCGGTGAAAATTCTCCGATTATCAGAAAACTTATTTTGGAAAGATTAAGCTATTTAGGAATTTCGGTTAATGAAGAAGCTAATAATCGTAGAGGAAATATTGAAGAAATTTCAACTTCCGACTCTAAAGTTAAAGCATTTGTTATTCCGACAGATGAAGAATTGATGATTGCACAGGATACGGTTAATCTTACAAAATAGAAAAACTTATCTAATGGTCTACTAATACAGAATTAGCAAATATTTTGTTCGGTCACGTACTTTTTTGTACGCTCACTCACAAAATTTTTTAATTCTTATTATTAGACTCATTATCTAAGTTTTTTGGGAAAAACTCGTATAAAAGTTTTCTAGAGCCATTTTCTGCGGGCGAGAAAAATTCATGTAGGTTTATCTACGACTCAAAATTTTTCTCGCCTTGAAATTAACTCTATAAATTCTTTTATCCGAGTTTTTTAGGGATAAATGGTTGTATAAAGCTAAAAAAAGCCTCGATTTTTTGTCGAGGCTTTTGTGGTTAAAAATAGGTTTTATTGGTTAACGATTGCGTTAGGGCCTTTGGGAATAACCGGACCGTTAGCATTGCCGATGACTCTGGGGCTTTTGGGAATAACCGGACCACCCGTTTTACCTAAAGCCGGAGTTGCAGGGGTATCTTTAATTGTAAGCAAGTTGTCGAAAGATTTGTGATTTACGAGATCTCCTACTTTAATATTGTGACGAGATACTTGACCTCCGTTAAGTTCTATTACCGCACGAACAGGTTCTTTGCATGAAATACGATCTGTAGACATGGGTACGGCTTTTTCTTTAATTTTTATAATTTTCCCGTTACCGGCAACAAATATCATATCTAAAGAAAGTTTGGTGTTTTTCATCCACATTTGAACCGGACGGATCGGATCAAATATAAAAATCATGCCATTGTTGTTTGACATTTCAGTTCGATGCATTAAACCTTTTTGTAATTCGGCAGGGGTTTGAGCAACTTCAACATTGAAACGAACATCTCCGTTTGATTTTGTTTTAATTGTAAGCGGTGTGGTAGGTCTTTGTTCTTGAGGTTCACTACCACAAGCAAATAAAAATAGTGAGGCCAATAAAATGTATGATAATTTTTGCATGAACAGTAATTCTCCTTAATTAAGTTTATTTTTTTAATTTTCGAGGATGCCAGGCAGATACTTTGACAATTCCGTTTTGTGAAATCATTATTTTAGATTTGTTTTCGGTTTTGTTTTTAGAAGTTGCCGGTAAAAAAGAATCGATAAAATTGAGCGGATTTATAATTATATCGTCTTTGTTATCATTTAAATTTTTAAAACATTTTAAAGAATGTATAAAATTTTTTAATTCGTCTTCATCTTGAGATGAGTATTTTTGCCATATTAATTCAAGAAATTCGGAAGTTTGAATGTCAAAATCAGGTGTTGCCATTAGAGGAAAACCATAATACATGATTGTTTTTATCGTAGGATCATATATTTCTGATTTTGAATAAACAAAAAGAGAGGGCATTAAAAGTTTTTTATATTTCATTGCATAGTGCATTTGTGTCAAAAATAATAAGTATTGTATTTTTTGTTCACTTATTTTTTTGTTTTTAGAGGTTTCTTTGTTATAAAACCAATATGCAATGTTTATATTCGAATTATTTTTTTTGTAAGTCATTCATTTTTTCCGAAATTTAAATAATCTGTATATATACTATAATATATTGTTTTATAATTACAAACAAATATTAAAAGATAATCACTTTATTTAATTATTTGCTAAAAAGTAAGTTTTTGTACTTGTGAAAATTTAATAAGTGTTTTATCTTTCCATAAGGAATTATTTTTATTTAGTGGGATTTAGTAAAATGATAACAGAAAAAACTTTTGGACTGTCTTTGAAAATTGTTGCCGGTGTTTTATTTTTGAGCGGTTGTGCCAGTTCGATATTTCCTGATTTTGCCGATGATACTCAAGTTATGATTGATGATGGCGGAAAAGTTGAGGTAAGAAAAATTAAAAGTACCGGTATATTGGTTGCAGATAAGGAAAATGCCGCTTATGAAGATGAAGTCTCCGATGAAAATGTTTTTGTTCAAAAACAAGAAGTCGAAGAGAAAGTCATGGCTGCAAAAACAGTTAAGGTTGAAACTGAAAAACTTAATCCCGTAGAAGATAAATCGGTTGTTGTTGAAAATAAAGTTGAAAAAGTTGCTGAAGTTAAATCTGAAGTAAAAGAAAATAAAGACGTTGTTGCGGCAGCAGAAGAAGATAAGACTTTAAATAAAGTTGAAGACAATATGCCGACAATGTATTATTTGGCAGAAACAATTTATTTTGATAATGGTAGCAGTGTTGTCGATTATAAATTTTATGATGAGTTGAAAGCTGTGGCAAAGGTTGCCAAAAAGAATAATGCCGTTGTAAGTGTTTTCGGATATGCTTCTTCAAGAACACGTAATACGGATCCGGCAAGTCATAAACTTGCAAACTTTAAGATTTCTGCCGAGAGAGCTAATAGTGTCGTGAAGGTATTGAAGAAGCAAGGGGTAAAATCAGACAGAATAATTTCTCAAGCTTTATCTGATAGTGCTCCGGTATATCAGGAAGTTATGCCTGAAGGTGAGCGTCTAAATCGTCGAGTCGAGATTTATTTGACATATTAAAATGAAAAAAAATTTAGAAAAAAATGTATCTTTGGGCGGTAATTTGTGGCAAATTGCCGAGGTCGAAGAGCGTCTTGTCGAGCTTATAGTTCAACGATATAATATTCCGTATATTATAGCAAAAATTATTGCTTTGCGTGGAGTGTCGATTGAGGAAATCGAAACTTTTTTATCTCCGAAAATAAATAATTTAATGCCTGATCCTTATGTGTTGAAAGATATGCAAAAAGCTGCTGTAAGGATTGCCAGAGCTATTATTGATAAACAAAAAATAGCAATAATCGGTGATTATGATGTTGATGGAGCAACTTCTACTTCGGTAATGAAGTTGTTTTTGCGTAGTGTCGGTGCAGAGCCTGATGTTCATATTCCTGATCGAGATGAGGGGTATGGACCAAGTAAAAAGGCTGTTGATGATTTTGCCGGTTGTGATTTATTATTGACGTTGGATTGCGGAACAACAGCATTTGAACCTTTGGAATATGCTGCTCAAAAAGGTATGGATGTAATTGTTTTGGATCATCACGAAGCTGAAGTAAAATTACCGAAAATTTATGCGGTTGTTAATCCTAAAAGACTAGATGAGAGTGATGACTATCCGTCATTAAAATATATGGCTGCCGTCGGGGTGGTTTTTATGGCAGTGGTGGCAGTAAACAGATGTTTGAGAGAAGAGGGATTTTATAAAGGTGAGATAAAAGAGCCAGATTTAAAAAAATGGCTTGATTTGGTTGCTTTGGGAACTGTTTGTGATGTGGTGCCGTTACAGGGAATAAATCGTGCTTATGTGGCACAAGGCCTGAAAGTTATGGCACAACGAGGTAATATCGGTTTAACAGCTTTGATGGATAAAGCTAATTTATCTGAAGTGCCGACAGCTTTTCATTTGGGATATGTTTTAGGGCCGAGAATAAATGCTTGCGGTCGTGTCGGCGATGCTGATATGGGTAATCAGTTGTTGTGTTGTAATAGTGATTATCAAGCACAGCTTTTGGTCGATAAATTAAATGAATTTAATATATCAAGAAAAGATATAGAGAACCATGTTTTGTTGTCGGCAATAGAGCAGGTTGAAGGAACTCCGCAAGAGTATCCGATCGCTTTTGTATATGGTGATGATTGGCATCAGGGGGTTATCGGAATTGTGGCCGGAAGGTTAAAAGAACGTTATAATGTTCCGTCTTTTGTTATGTCGATAGAGGCTGATGAAGTTAAAGGTTCGGCTCGTTCCATTCCTCAAGTTGATTTGGGGGCTTTGATTATTGCCGCTAAAGAAAAAGGTATTTTGACTAAAGGCGGCGGGCATATCATGGCCGCGGGATTTTCGTTGGAAGAAGATAAAATAGATGAGTTTAAGAAATTTGTCGGCGAATATGTTATCAGTAGAATAGGCGGAGAAGCTGTAACACCGATTTTGGAAATAGATACGGTTTTGGATGTTGGTGGTGCAAATATTGATTTGGTTGATTATTTAGAAAAATTAGAACCATATGGTGCCGGAAATAATGAGCCGAAGTTGATGTTAAAAAAAGTAAATATTATTAAATCGGCTATGATTTCTACAGGGCATGTAAAATGTATTTTGACATCTCAAAACGGCGGAAGTATAAAAGCTATTGCATTTAGGGTGGCTGATAATCAAATCGGAAATGCCATGATTAATGCTAAAAAAGGGGATTATTTTGATATTGTAGGTGTTTTGCGACATGATAAATGGAACGGACGTAATGATGTTCAGTTTATAATAGAGGATATTAGAAAGGCTTGAGATGAATAAGAGAAAAGTAATAAAAAGGGCAAAAAAAATTGAAGCTATAAAGAAAAAAAGAATTGAAAATAAGGTCTTTATGAAATTGGGAGCAAAATTGAGAGCTTATTTGTTTACCGGTATTTTGGTGACCGCGCCGGTGGCAATTACTTTTTATTTAGCTTATAAGTTTATATTATGGGTTGATGTTTTTGTTACTAAAATTATTCCTCCTCAATATAATTTTGTGAACTATATGCCAATGACAATACCCGGTTTCGGCTTGTTGATTTTAATCGGATTTTTGATGTTGGTAGGTATGTTCGCAGCCGGATTTTTAGGAAGATTTTTTATTCGTTTGGGCGAGTGGTTTGTGGCAAAAATGCCATTGATATCATCAATATATTCCTTGTTAAAACAAATATTTGAAACTGTATTTTCAAGTAAAACTCAAGCATTTAAAAAAGTTGTAATGTTGGAATATCCGAGAAAGGGTATCTGGATTTTGGGACTTGTGAGTGCTGATTTGCAGGGTGAAATTGAAGAAAAATTGCCTGATGAAATGATAAATGTTTTTATTCCGACTACTCCGAACCCGACATCAGGATTTTTGATTTTTGTACCGAAAAAAGATGTTATCGAAATGGATATGACGGTTGAAGAAGCAATTAAATTTATTATTTCGGGCGGATTGGTGGAACCAAAGGATGAGTAGATACTTTTTTAATAATTGTGTGATATATAAAACGAATAGGTATTAAAATAAAAAGGATAAAATTATGATTGGTATATTGTCGTTATTAGTGGCTGTTTTGTATACAACAAAGGTGTGGGCTAATCCGGCTTGTGCCGTATGTACCGTTGCAGTCGGTGCATCTTTGGAGGTGGCCAGAAGATATGGCGTTGATGATGCGGTCGTCGGTGTTTGGGCCGGTGCTATGTTGGCTTTGTTGGGGTATTGGTTGATACTTTGGTTTGATAAAAAAAATTGGAATTTTGCCGGTCGTAACTTTATATTGATGATGATTTCGGTGGCTTCTATCGGTTTTATGTATATTGAGATGCCTTATGCACCGAAAGTTATCGGAATTTTTTATATGGATCCGTTGTTGTTTAGTACAATTTTGGGCGCTTTGACTTTTATTTATGTATCAAAATTTTATCAGTGGATGAAAGCAAGAAACGGTGGGCATGCTCATTTCCCGTTTGAAAAAGTTGTTTTGCCGGTGTTGGCTTTGGCTCTTTTGAGTGTATATTTTAATTATTATCCGTTAGGTGAAGCATTACCTGTTAAAGTTGATTTATTAGATGCTTCGGGATTGTATGAATTTTCGGGAGATAAATAGATGAAAAAGGCAAAAGATGTAAAAGAATTTGTAGAAAGAGTTGATCAAGCTAAAAAGGTTAATCCGAAAGATTTGTCATCAGATCAAGATTTGACTATTGCGATTATGAACCTTATTTCGATTGAAGAACATTTGGTTTTTTCCGGTGCTAAAACAGGTAAAAATTCTTTTTATGATTTGGTCGAAGGTGTCAGAGAGCTCCGTAAAAATCTTATGCAACGCGTGATTCCCGAATATGAGGGCGAAGTTTGGTGTATTTCAAAGCACTTGTTATCATCGTCTATGCGTTTGATGGAAGTAGGCACAAAACAGCAATCATTAGGACATAAAGATTTGGCTTATGAATTGTTTAATCAAGCCTATGATTTGTATTGTTTGTTCTGGGGACTTAATATGAAAATGCTTGATGTGTCTGATGTTAAGTGGGTTGAAGATAATTTGGAAGATATTAAAAAGATATCGGAAAAATTAGAGGAAAATAAGGCTCCGGTTAAAAAGAAAGAAGTAAAAGTTGAAACAAAAGTTGAGGGCGGTACTTTAGCTAAAATGAAAGCTTTTGTTAAAAAGGCTGTTGATTGTTGTATTGAATAAGGTAATTATGAATTAAAAAAAACCTCCGAAATTTCGGAGGTTTTTTTAGATAGTTGTTTTTGTTAGAACTTGTAGTTTACAGACAAACCCCAAATTTTAACCGAGTTTTCGTAGTCAGCATATATTCTGCGCTTTCCTGCATCATCAAGATTAACAGTAGCTTCTTTAGCTTGAATATATGTAAAGCCCATATCAAATGTCAAATTTTCGTTGTATTTGTATTCAAGACCTGTTGAATACCAAATGCGTCTTGAATCCGGAACGCGAGGGGTACGATAATCAACTTTTACAGCTGCATCATCATAAGCCAAACCTAAACGAAGTTTCCATTGGTTGTCAATTTGATAAGAAGCACCGATAGCATAAAAGTTGGCATCTTCCCAATTTTCAGGAGTATAGCTTAACAAATAACTTCCATTAGGGTTTGTTCTTTCAGCGCCGTAAATATCGATGCTATCGAAAGAATTCCAGAATACACGTTGGTATTCAGCCATAACAGCCCATTTGTCGTTGATTTCATGATAAGTACCGACAGATAACATAGCCGGAGTATCTATACGAGCAGTAATATCTTGGTTGAAGGCGGCACTCATAGGAGGTAAGATAGAACCGATGTTAGACTTAATGTCGCCTTTTAATTTGTGATTGATTTCACTACGATAGCTTACACCGAAACGAGTTTTTTCATTAAATTCATATAAGGCACTTAATTGATAACCGATATCAACACTTTCGCCTTCGATGGCAACACCTGCATTACCGGCTGCAGCAGTAGAAGTTAATCTGGCTTTGAAATATTGAATTGGTAAGCCGACACCAAGTGATAATTTATCGGTAGCTTTGTAAGCTAACATCGGAGTTGTGGTTACAGCAGTAACTTTTGATGTTGCACCATGATCAGCACCGGCCCAACGGTCATCATATTTAGTAATCATACCAAAAGGTATGTTAACACCTAAACCGAAAGTATATTTGTCATTTAATTGTTGTGAATAAGACATATTCGGAGCAACGGCAGAGTGAACGATGTTGTGAACATCAGATTCATCACCCGAAACACCGTCAATATTGTGAGCCGAAGCTTCCGGAGCAATATATGTACCGCCGATATTAAATTGTTTACCTTTTTGACGGGTAAGACCGGCAGCATTAAAATATGCATAAGAGTTGTTTTCTGCACCGGCAGTAGCACCGGCAAAAGCATTACCCAAAGCTGCACCTGATTGTTCACGAAGATGGAATCCGGCAGCATTAGCATTTGCAATAGCCATAACAGAAGCTAAAGCAGTAAATGTAAGAAGTTTTTTCATAGTACAAACGTCCTTATTATTAAACACACGATAAGGACGCTATACCATAAAATTCAATTTGTCAATCAATCGATTGATTTTTTGTTGATATTTATTTTTTTAAGTAGTCTAAAATGAAGTCAATTTGAGAGCTTGTATATCGCTGTAGCTCAAGTTGAGTCTTGTCATCATAGTCTTCCCATTCCATAAGTTTGCAAATTGATTCTTTGCGAGAAGCAAAAACAAAAAGCTGTGAAAAAAGCGGAAAAATATAAAAATAGCAATTTTTTATATCAATGGTTTTGTTGCTTGCCAAATGGAGCAGGTTAGACATACGGTCATGAACCGGACGAATCAGTTCATCATATAAAATGTTGAATTCGTCTGTCGGGCTTGAGTACTCACTTAAGAAAACTTTTTTGACATTTGGTGATAGATCTTTGGAGCACAAAATGTTCAAAAAATATTCCGACATTTCTTTTAAGAGGATGCGAGCTTCTTTAGAATCTTGTTTTTCGATAACACTTGTGTAACGAGAGTTAAGCTCGGCCGTCATTTCGTTGATAGTGTCGACAATCTTTTTTAAGGCTGCGGTATAAATGCCTTTTTTGCCGCCAAAATAGTATAAGATTGAAGATATGTTGATGTCTGCTTTTGCTGCAATATCTCTGGTTGATGCGCCGGAAAAGCCGTTTTTGGCAAATTCTTCAAACGCAGACCATAGCAGCTTGCTTTTTGAATCTGCAGGCATTGTAAGGGGTACTCCTTTTAAATATATGTTAGTCTGGACTTTATAAGATGTTTATAATAGATATTTATTTTTTTCAATCATGTTTTATCCACTTTTGTGCAAAACTAAAAAAATAATTAAAAAACAGCATGTTACATCTTAAATCAATCGATTGAATTAGTGGTATAGTTTTTTTTTTCTTTACAGTTGCTGATAAAGTATTTAAAAAAGAGTTAACTTGAACTATTGGAGTAATATATCGTGAGAAATTTTGTACGTTTTTGTCTGCGTGTTATTTTTAATACTTTTAAGGTCAGATGTAATATTCAATTTGATGAAAACAAACTTCCGACAAAGGCTGTTTATATTTCAAACCATGTGTCTTTTTTAGACCCGATTATGCTGTTTGCCTTTTTGCCGGGTAATCCTGTTTTTGCATTAAATGGTCATTTATACCGTAATAAATGGATTAGAATGATTATGCAAACTGCTGATGTGATGCCGTTTAATCCGATTGAACCGTCTGATTTGAAAGAGTTGATAGCTAAAATTGACAGCGGCAGATGTTGTGTGATGTTTGCAGAAGGTCGTATGACCGAAAATGGCGGTTTAATGAAGATTTATGAAGCTCCGGGATTGGCTGCTGATAAATCAGGTGCTCCGATTGTTCCTGTGTGGATTGATGGTCCGCAATTCGGTTATTTTTCAAAAACTAAAGGTAAATTGCCTCATCGTCCGTTGCCAAGAATTACTATTACAGTCAGAAAACCTGTTAAGTTTAAGTTGAAAGATGAATTGCGTCGTCAACGTGATCACATTAGTAACGAAGTTTATATGATTATGCGTGATATGTGTTTTGATGCATCTAATAACGGTAATATATCTTTGTTCGGTATGTTGATGAAAGTAGCGAAAATTAACTCAAAACAAGGTTGGTTCCGTCGTGTGAAATTTTTTGAGGATATTAATCGTGAACCACAATCTTATAAAGATATTGTTATTAAATCTTTTGTTCTTGGTCGTTTCTTTAAGAAAATGACACAGCCGGGTGAACATGTTGCTTTGTTGTTGCCAAATGCTTTGGCTACCGTTTGCTCATTCTTCGGTTTGTCAGCTTATGAACGTGTGCCGGTTATGTTAAACTTTTCGGTCGGCGCTAAAAATATGGTTTCGATGTGTAATACTGCTCAAGTTAAGATGGTTATTACATCGCATGCATTTATTCGTAATGCTAAAATGGAAGATGTTATTACGGCAATTCGTGACGCCGGTTATAAAATCTTTTATTTGGAAGAATTGCGTAAGCATTTAACATTGAAAGATAAAATAGATGCTTATGTCAGATATAAAGTTAAACGTGTGCCACATCCTGAAGGCGGTAATAAAAAAGCAGTTATTTTGTTTACTTCCGGTTCGGAAGGTGCTCCGAAAGCCGTTGTTTTGAGCCACTCAAATATTATTTCGAATGTGGATCAGTTGAATTGTATCGAAACATTGAATAACAAAGATACTTTACTTAATGCTTTACCGATGTTTCATAGTTTCGGTTTGACGGTTGGTACTTTGTTCCCAATGTTTAACGGATGTAAATTGTTTTTGTATCCGTCTCCGTTACACTATCGTATTATTGCAGAGCTTTCTTATGAAATCGGTGCTACGGCTTTGCTTGGTACAGATACATTTTTCAGAGGTTATGCAAAAATTGCTCACCCGATGGATTTCCACTCTTTGCGTATTATGTATGGTGGTGCCGAAGCTATTAAGCCGGATACTCGTAATCTTTGGGGTGAAAGATTGGGAATCGCTGTTAAAGAAGCTTATGGTTCGACCGAATGTTCTCCCGTGGTTACTGCAAATAACCGAATCTTTAACCGTTTTGGTTCTATCGGTAAGTTGTTGCCGAAAATTCAACATAAAATTGTTCCGGTTGACGGAATCAAAAACGGTGGTGAATTATGGGTTAAAGGTCCGAATGTGATGTTGGGATATATTCATCCGGATAAGCCGGGCGTGTTAGAGCCTTTGAAAGACGGTTGGTATCATACCGGTGATGTGGTAGAGATTGATGAAATCGGCTTTGTATATATTCGCGACAGAATTAAACGTTTTGCAAAAGTCGGTGGTGAAATGGTTTCATTAAATGCCGTTCATGAAACAGTTGTTAAAGCTTTTGAGGCCGATGGTGCTGAATGGGCATACGGAATCGTTGCTGTTCCTCATGACACCAAAGGTGAGCAGATTGTTTTGGCTACCAACAATAAAAAAGCAACAAATGATCGTTTGCACGCTTATATCAAACAAAATGCTTTGCCGGAACTTTATCTTCCTAGGGTTATTCTTTATCGTGATTCTTTGCCTGTGTTTGCGACAGGTAAGGCAGATAATGTGACACTTAAGAAAGAGGTTATGGATGAACTGGGTATTGCTTAAAACTTGTATAACAGCTCATCTAGAGCAATTTTACGGGGTAGTTAAAAATTCACGTAGCTATTTGTACGCTAAAATTTTTAACACCCCTAGAAATTACTCTATCTGAACTATTCTCCAAGTTTTTAGAAAAAACTCGTATAAAAGTTTTCTAGAGCCATTTTTTGCGGGCGAGAAAAATTCATGTACTATCAGTGTACACTAAAATTTTTCTCGCCTTAAAAATAACTCTATAAATTCTTTTCTCCGAGTTTTTTATTTTGACTTTATCTAAACTATTCTTCGACCTTAATGGAGAATGTAGGAGCCTTCTTTTTTTGCTTCTATTAACCTCATTATTTTAAGTTTTTTATTTTGACTTTATTTATCGGTTATAAGTATTTCGAATCTTTTGTTGTAAAAGGAAAGTAATCTTTTGAATTTTGTAAAAGAAACTTTGTTTCCTTTTTCAATTTCGTTTATTGAATTTAGTGATAAATCGCAGTGTAGGGCAACATCAGCAGTTGTTAATCCTTTTTCTATGCGAATTTTTTTTAAATTTTGCCCCAATATTTTTAATACTTCGGCACGAAATGAATCTGTCATTTTCATAAACTCCCGTTTGATTTTGTTAAAACAAAACCGCCTTTTTAATCAAAAAAGGCGGGGAGTTCGAAACTGCAAAAGAACAGCCTGAGTTATTCGAGCATAAGCCTTATATCCCCAGCTCCCCATCAGGAGATGTTCTTATTTCTTTTGGGAGTTTCGACACTCCGCAAAGGCAACTTACCTTTGCGAAATTTAAGCTAATAGATTTTAAGTAATTTGGCAAGAATATTTTTAAATCAAAAACAAACCCGCCTTTTTAATCAAAAAAGGCGGGGAGTTCGAAACTGCACAAGAACAGCCTGAGTTATTCGAGCATAAGCCTTATATCCTCAGCTCCCCATCAGGAGATGTTCTTATTATTTTGTGGGAGTTTCGAAGCTCCGCAAAGGCAACTCACCCTTGCGAAATTTAAGCTAATAGATTTTAAGTAATTTGGCAAGAATATTTTTTATCTTTGAAAATCAAGACTAAAAAAAGAGGAATATTATTTTTTGATGGTGTTGGTTGTTAACTTTGTCAATAAATCAGGATTTACTTCTGATGTTTTAATAACCGGTTGTTCAGGAGTTTTTATACCACGAAGTTCAGCTATTCTATCGGGATTAATTTTAGCGTTCTGTTCAGTTTTTGTCTCCGGATATCTTTCGTCAAGAAATTTAGCTCGGGATTTTAGTAAAGAGTTATCTTTTGAGTTTAGATATTCCTTAAAAGCTGTTATTGAGTTTTCATAACCGGCATTTGTGGTCATTTTAGCACCGATACTATCAGCAAAGAATTCTTCTTTATCTTTTAATCCGCCGGTATATCCTAAAGGTCGAGAAGAAACATCTATAAAATGTCCAAATTCATGTGCTATAAGCATGGGAAGGATATTTTTGTTGTTTTCATCAAAACAGCCTTTGTTTATGTTTATTATTACATTTTTCCCATTGGATTTTGTATATTCATCATCCTTAAATTTTCCGTCAATAGATTTATCATCTAATATGTTTATTGTAATATTTTTATCTTTGAGTGCTGTATCTAAAAATTCATTCTTTTTGCGAAGTGTATCTAAAATATTTTGGGTATACTTCAGCTCATCAGGAGCGTCAATAGTATTGTTTTTCATCCATATAAATGGTGAGTGTTCTCGATCGACGATTTTGCTGGTGGTTGTTTCTATGGGATGAAGATTATGTTCTTTACTCAACTTGTTAAAATGTTCGTCTAAATTAAATCCGTCAGCTTCTATTTTTCTATTTTGTTCAATTTGCTTTTGCGATGCTGTTTGTGTGCAAGACATCAGATTTTGAATAGGGGCAGGGTTTTTGTTTGTTGACATTTGTTCAAGAGCATAGATTTTGGCTTTCTCAAACATTTGATGATGTTCGCCACTAATATTAACGTAATTATTTTGTTTCAATTCTTCTAAGGTTTTTAGAATTTCATCAAATTGAATATTTGTCATAATATTATACTCCCTGTAGATAATATTGTATCATAAATCATGAAAAAATCAAAACAAAACCGCCTCAAGTTAATGAGACGGTTTAAGATTTTATTTTTTAGAAAAATTCTAAATTAGAATCCTTCAGTATCTAAGCGTTTACGCAACTGTTTGCGAGCACGACGAATGGCTTCAGCTTGACGACGAGCTTTCTTTTCAGAATTCTTTTCGTGACAACGGCGAAGTTTCATCTCACGGAAGATACCTTCACGTTGCATCTTTTTCTTCAAAACTTTCAAAGATTGTCCGACATCATTACCAATAACAGTAACTTGAACCACTTAAATCACCCCTTTTCATATAAGTTTTAAGGTTAATCCAATAAATCATTTGGTTTGTAACATTTTGTATCATAAAAATCAAGTATTTTTTTAAGTCTATTTTGTGAAAAAATAGGTGTTTTGTTATAAAAAATTTAGTTGTTGTTAATTTTTTTAACGGCTTAACATATTGAAAAATAACAAAAAATAAAAATAATTTAAAAATAATTCAATCGATTGATTGATTTTTTATTTTTTTGTGTTATAACGGCTTTCGTAGTTAAACAAAAAGGATTTTTATTTATGAAAAAACTTCTTACATTTACAGCTTTGGCTTCTATTATGGCCGTTGCTAATGCCAATGCTGCCGGATTCCATCTTCGTGAACAATCTGCCGCAGCTATGGGTAATGCTTTTGCCGGTGCTACTGCCGGTGCAGAAAACAACTCTTATGCTTATTTTAACGCTGCCGGTCTTACTCGCCAAAAAGGCAAACAATTTAATATCGGCGGTACATATATTGCTCCGGAAGCATCCGCCGGCAATATTGACGGTGTTTCGGGTGATGAATCTGATGTACACAATATCGTACATTCTGCCGTTGCTCCGAATATGTCTTATTCACAACAATTAAATGACAAATATACATTCGGTTTGAGTGTTAATGTACCTTTCGGTATGATTACAAAATATGATGACCGTTGGGCCGGTGCTGCTCATGGTGCAACATCAAAAGTTACTGCCGTAACCACAACTCCGATGATTGCTTATAAAGCTACCGATAAATTATCTCTCGGTGCCGGTTTGCCGATCCAATATTTCAAAGCAAGATTAACTTCTAATAACGGTGGTGCTGATGTTGCTTTGCAAGGTGATACCGTTGATGTCGGTTATCAATTAAGTGCCTTATATGAATTTAATGAAAAAAATCGTTTCGGTGTAAGTTATCGTAGTGAAATCAACCACAAATTAAAAGGCGAAATTGAGTCCAAAGCTTTGGCTCCTCATCCGACAATGGGACCTGTATATAACCAAGATATTACTGCTCGCATAGATACTCCGGCTATGTTATCTGTCGGTGCTTATCATGAAATCAACGACAAATGGGCTGTTATGGCTGAATATCAACGCGTATTTTGGAATTCTTTTGATTCTATTGATATTTACGGTCAAGAAGTCGGCGGTATGATTGATACAACTCCTGAAAACTGGGAAGATGCAGATTTCTATGCTGTCGGTGCTTCTTATCAAATTGATGATCAATGGAAACTTCGTTTAGGTTTGGCTTATGACGAATCTGCCGTAAAAGTTGATTATCGTACACCTCGTATTCCGGATTCAAGACGCATTTGGTATTCAACGGGTCTTGAGTACAAATACAACGAAAATTTGACATTTGATATGGGCTTTACATACATTCAAGCTAAAGAAGCTCATGTTGAGTTAGACGGTATTTCAGCCGATTATGAAAACTCGGTTAAAATGTGGGGCTTGTCTTTGAATTACAAGTTCTAATAAAAAAGTTTCTTAACGGTGGCTGTGGTTACTTCGTTTTCCATGCTCCCGTTTTAAGAAAAGCGCTCGGATTTGGTGGGATTTATATTTTGCGTCCTTATTTTGCTCATTAATCCGAGCGCTATTTTTTTTGATTGTTTCTTTTATTAAAAAATGATATCATTAGGATAAGTTAAATAAATGAAAGATTTTAAAATGCTTGATTTGTCTAATGATAAGAATTATGAGAATGTTAAAATAGCATTGATTGATTATTTTAATCAATATCTTGTATCTGAAGAAAAGAGAAAATCAGCGCATATAGATGATGTGGCTTTTAGTGTATCTGTTCGAGCCTATGATAAAATGTGTGTTGCTCATGATAAATTTTATAAGGAATTAGGTGCATATATTAACAATGTTACAAATTTGGAAGATAAAAAGTATCTTGCCGGACATTTTATTTTTAAGGTAATGGATATTATTTCTAAAGAAAAGGATAGTAAAAGAAAAAATCTTTTAAAGAAAAAGGGATTGCATATTATTTCTAATATTGTTGAAAATTATCCGTTAAGTGAACGTACAAGAAAAAGTATTGATACATATGTTAAGAAAAACAGAGCACAGAAAAAATTAACAGATAAAGCTTTGGAAAAATTGACACCTAAAAGATATAAAAATCCTATAGAGGGTTTAGAGGGTAAAGATGTCGTTCCGTCGTATAAGACAATAAATGAATATGTCAGTTATGCATATAATTGTGCTCTTGATTATAATAATACTGATATTTCGGCTCATAGTATATTTGATTTGTTGAAAAAGAATACGTCTATGAATGGAATAGACGTTATTCAACCGACAATTTTTGAAGAAGCTAAAAAGATAAAAGCAATTAATAAAGAAGCTGTTTTAGAGGTTGCTAAAACATATGCCGGTAATATTGATATTGAAAGTAATTATTATGGTGAAAATAATCAAGCTTTTGACAGAAGTATGGAAAAAATGTTTTGTCATATTGTAACAACTTACGGATATAATCCGAAAGAAGTTGAAGAATTGAAGCAAACACTTATTGATAATTCTCAAGATAGAGAATTTTCTAAAAGAATGGCGCAAAATATCGGAGCATCGTATATTGCTTCAATGCAAAATATGAAAGCCAGAAATTTATAGTTTTTCTCTTAAAAATTTTGCAGTATAGCTGATGTCTGATTTAGCTACTTCTTCCGGTGTGCCTTTGGCAATTATTTGACCTCCGCCGTCACCACCTTCGGGGCCGATATCAATAATATAATCAGCCGTTTTTATAACATCTAAATTATGCTCAATAACAATTAAAGAGTTTCCTTGTTCGACTAATGAATGCAAGATTTTGAGCAATTTGTTGATGTCTTCAAAATGAAGTCCGGTTGTGGGCTCATCAAGAATATATAATGTTTTACCGGTTGCCCGTTTGGATAATTCTTTTGATAGTTTAATGCGTTGAGCTTCGCCGCCGGAAAGAGTGGTGGCCGGTTGACCGAGTTTTACATAACCAAGTCCAACTCGACGCAATAAATCGAGCTTGTTTTTGATCGAGGGAATATTTTCAAAAAAACTGTATGCTTCGTCAATCGTCATATCCAAAACATCAGCGATTGACTTATCTTTGTATTTTATTTCCAAAGTTTCACGGTTAAAACGAGTGCCCTTACATACATCACATTCAACATAAATATCAGGTAGAAAGTGCATTTCGATTTGGGTTACACCGTCGCCTTTACAAGCCTCACATCTGCCGCCGGCAACATTAAAGGAAAATCGTCCTGCATTATAACCTCGTGCTTTGGCTTCGGGCAGGGCGGCAAACCACTCTCGGATATTGGTAAATACGCCGGTATAGGTGGCCGGATTGGAACGAGGAGTGCGTCCGATAGGTGATTGGTCGATGTTGATGATTTTATCGATATTATCTGCTCCGATTATTTTATCGTAAACAGCTCCGTAAATGCGTGCACCGTTAATTTCTTTTTCCAGCGCTTTGCATAAAGTTTCTAAAATCAATGATGATTTTCCGCCACCGGAAACGCCGGTTATACAGGTTAAAGTTCCTAAAGGTATTTTGGCGTCAACATTTTTTAAGTTGTTGGTCTTGGCTCCTTTTAATTCGATAAATTTACCGTTGCCTTTGCGGCGAGTTGACGGTACTTCGATTTTTTTTGTTCCGTTTAGGTATTGAGATGTAAGAGAGTTTGATTTTAAGATTTCTTTTAACTCTCCGGAGGCCATAATTTTACCTCCTTGTGCGCCGGCTTTAGGACCGATATCGATAATAAAATCGGCTGAACGAATGGCATCTTCGTCGTGTTCGACCACAATTACGGTATTGCCGATATCTCGCAGGCGATTTAAGGTTTCGATAAGTCGATAATTATCTCGTTGATGAAGTCCGATAGATGGTTCATCTAAAACATATAAAACACCGGTTAAGCCTGTACCGATTTGACTTGCCAAGCGAATGCGTTGAGCCTCGCCGCCGGAAAGTGTTCCTGATTGACGAGATAATGTTAAATAATCTAATCCGACATTGTTTAAAAAACTTAATCTTTCGCAAATTTCTTTGATTATTTTGGAGGCAATTTCTTGTTTTTTGGGAGTAAGTGTCGGCAGAATCCCGTTAAACCAAACAAGAGCATTTTTAATTGACATTTCGGTAATATCCATAATGTCAAGTCCGGCTATTTTGACACATAAAGCCTCCGGTTTCAGTCTTTTGCCATGACAAAATTCACAAGGGGCAGCAGATTGGTAGCGAGCCAGTTCTTCGCGAGTTTCTGCCGAATCGGTTTCTAAAAAACGTCGCTCCATATTGGGAATTACACCTTCAAAAGGTTTGTAGGTTTGAAAATGAGGAAACTGCATCGGAACAGGTTCGTTGCCGGAACCGTATAAAATTACATCTCTGGCTCGTTTGGGCAAATCTTTCCACGGCGTTTCTTCGGATATGTCAAGATAACGACATAATGAGGTCAGGGCATCCGTGAAAAAGCCATGTCGACGATTGTACCATGGCGCAACAGCACCTTGCTTAATTGACAGATTGGTATTTGGTATGATGAGTATCGGGTCCATATATAACTTTGCACTGATACCGTCACAATGAGGACAAGCTCCGTAGGGATTATTAAATGAAAACAGGCGAGGTTCGATTTCTTCTAATGTGAATCCTGATACGGGACAGGCAAATTTGGAAGAAAATGTCAGCTGTTCTTTGGTGGAAACATTTTCAACAAAAGCTAATCCGTCACTTAACTTTAAAATTGTTTCAAATGATTGGCTTAAGCGATCGGATATACCTTCTTTGATGATAATTCTGTCAACGACTACTTCAATGTCGTGTTTTTGATTTTTGTTTAGTTCGGGGATATCTTCCAAATCGTATATTTCGTTGTCGATTTTTACTCGTTGATAACCCTGTTTTTGCAAAGTTTCAAATTCTTTTTTGTATTCGCCTTTTTTACCTCTGACAATCGGGGCCAGAAGCATAAATTTTGTGCCTTCGGGATATTCTAAAAGTTTGTCAACCATTTGGGATACGGTTTGGCTTTCGATGGGAAGTCCGGTTGCCGGAGAATACGGAGTGCCGACACGAGCCCATAAAAGACGCATATAATCGTATATTTCAGTAATGGTACCGACGGTTGAGCGAGGATTGTGAGAGGTGGTTTTTTGTTCAATGGAAATGGCCGGTGACAAACCTTCGATAGAGTCAACATCCGGTTTTTTCATCAAATCTAAAAATTGACGAGCATAAGAGGAGAGGCTTTCGACATAGCGTCTTTGACCTTCGGCATAGATTGTATCAAAAGCAAGCGAAGATTTGCCCGAGCCGGATAAACCGGTAATAACCGTAAGTTTATTTTTGGGAATATTTATAGAAATATCCTTGAGGTTGTGTTCTCTTGCGCCTTTTATTTCGATAAAATCATGTGCCATTGTATTCTCCCTGATATCTCAAAGTAATATAATTTCATTAAATTTGAATCGCAACAAAAATTTATTGACAATATCAGAGATGCATGTCAAACATTCTCAAAGAATGTGAAAGGTTAATTAAAATGAATTTTGCTGTAGTGAGTAATAAATTAAATTCTCGTCGTGATCGCCGATACTATCTGCGACGATAGTTTTTTGTGTGTAAGGTCTAATTATCGTTGCAGGTTTGAAATAAGAAAAGTTTCAAACCTTTTTTTATGTTTGAAAACAGGTGAAAGAAAATGACAAAAAAATTGAAAATTAAAGATTTGAATATTGAAAATTTGGCAGATGTTTTGAAATTGCAAGATAAGATTATTGCCGGATTTCATGAAGATGAAAAACATTTTATATTAAAAAGAATTGTGTGAAGAACAGCAACCTTTGCTGCTGAAAGGTAGTGAGTTTGCAATGTATATCGGTAAAGATATTCACAAAGAAATTCCGGCATTATTTAATAAAATGCGTCATTTTGCGGCAAAAGGATACAGAGGTGTCAGACTTGATAAAGAAACTAACAGCATTATTTGGGTTAAATCAGATTATGAATATAAGGCAGTTGCACGAAAAGTTATGACAAATTGTTGTTTGAACTACCAAGGTAAAACCATTCGGAGTTAACCGGTGCCGTAGATTTTGGAAGTAAGATGTATGCATCTTTCGGGCATATTATGGTTGTGCCGTCATTGTATGTGGCTAAAATTTCTCCGGCTTTAACCTTATCTAAATGATTGTAGTCTTTAGATAGTTCTCCTTCTTTGGCTTTAATAAAAATGCTTTCCATATAAATATATTCTTGTTGTATCGGGGCAGAAGGGTAGCCTTGAAGCATATTTAAACATAAAAGTGTATTTAATATGGAATAGTAAGCTGTTTGAACTGTGCTTTCGTCATAATGGTGTCCGCATTCTATGGTTAAGCATGTTTTGCCGAAATTTTGAGCGCAAGCACCGGTAGATAAATCTTGTATGGTTGAATTGCCGGCATATATTTCAGGCCAACCTTTGATAATGTATTTTATGTTTAGGGCTGAAGATATTTTATCTGCCATTTCATTAGGATAGTCGCTGAAAATAAACGGCTCGCCCAAAGGACATAAAGTTGAATGAAGATCAATAATTATGTCTGCTTGCGATATATGTTCAACCAATTCATTGGCGATATGTTGTTCATAGGTTTTAGGAGTATCATATTTTTTGATGATACGGTTAAGGTTTTCATCAATTTGACGAATATTATTGTCAAAAGCTTGAGGATTGCATACGGGAATAAAAGATACACTTCCTTTTAACGGTGTTAGGGCTTTTGAAGCAAATTTTTCCAATACCATGTAAATTGCTTTGGGACCGGCAGGTTCGTTACCATGAATGGCGCCTAAAAATAAGACGGAAGGTCCGTTTTTTTCTGATTTGAAAGTGTATTTTTTTAAAATCATGATTATCTCGTTTTTTTTAATTATTTTCTTGCGATATTGTATGAATTTATTTGTGTAAGTCAATATTTTGTCGACATTATTTATAAATTTTGTTGCAAATAATAAATAAAATGCTAATATTCCGTTTGTTTTTTAATTATGAGACTTTGAATCTATGAAGTTTATCAAATATATAATATTGTTTGTTGTTTTGTTCCTTGCTCAAAATGCAAGGGCTTTTAATGTTGCGGTGGTGGCTCCGAAAGTCGGTACTATGAGCCGTTTCGGTAATGAGCTTATTGAAGGAGCACAAATTGCCGTTGATATGATAAACGAAAATGGCGGGTTGTTGGGCGAAAAATTAAATTTGATTGCCATAGATGATCGTTGTGAAGATGCTTTTTCAGTATCTACAGCGCAGATGATTGCGCTTAATTCTTCAAAAGAAGATAGAATTGATTTGGTTGTCGGACCATATTGTGAAAACAGATTTGATGATGTGGCAAAAATTTATGAGCAAAATAAAATAGTAAGAATTGTTCCGATGCCGTTAAATGAAAAACAAAATAGTACTGCTTTTAAGGGATTAATAAAAATCGGCGGGTTGATGAGTAATCAGGCAAAAATTTTTGTCGCTCATTATCAAAAAAATTCTATCGGTAAAAATGTAGCTTTTGTTTATGATAGCAGAATTCCCAAAACAACGGAAACAGCTTTTGCCACTCAAATGTTGTTTAATAAAAACGGATTGTACGGATTAAAGTTGTTTGATATGGCAACGTATGATAAAAAATATAATGATTTGGTTGAAGATGTTATGCTTAACAGTCAAATTGTATATGTTTTGGGAGAACCGGAGACAACGGCGATTATAGTTCAAAAAATTCAGGAAGAAAATAATAAAACAGAAATATTTGTTGATGCATATATGGCCACGGAACATATATACAGAGAATTGGGTAATTTTGTTGAGGGGGTTTATTTTCTTTCATATAAAAATATAAAAGATGAGCCGAGTTTTACCGAAAAATTGGTGGAATTACGTATTAAGGGAAAAGAGCCGAAAGGTTTGGGCGTTTATGGTTATGCGTCGATTAATTTGTGGGCGCAAATGGTGAGAGATGCAAAAAGTGTTGATTTTAATAAGCTTGATGAGTTAAAAAATCAAAAGGAATATGAAATGCCTTGGGGAATGACCGGATTTAGAAACGGAAATGCCATAAAAACAGGCGAATATTCTTTGTATCAGATAAAAAATGGTGAATATACACAGGCAAATTGATTTTTTGCTTTATAAAAGTAAAAAAATCTATTAGAGTCTTAAAAGTTTTAATTTTTAATAGTGATAGGATGAAAAAATGGCCGGAAGTATAAATAAAGTTATTTTAGTCGGTAATTTGGGTGATGATCCAAGAATAAGTAATACAAACAGTGGTGCTAAAGTTGTTAATTTCAGTTTGGCAACATCTGAAACATGGAAAGATAGAGCCAGTGGTGAACGTAATGTAAGAACCGAATGGCACAGAGTGGTTATTTTTAACCCGGGTTTGGCTGATGTCGCCGAAAAATATTTACGTAAAGGTTCTAAAGTTTATTTAGAGGGGCAATTACAAACACGTAGTTGGGAAGATAACAGTGGTCAAAAACGCTATACTACAGAGGTTGTTTTGCAAAACTTTAACGGTAATTTGGTAATGTTAGACGGTAAGGGTGATGGTGTTCCGGCCGGCGGTAATGATGTATTTAGTGCATCGGATAGCGGTTGGGATTCTACTCCGGCATCTGCACCGGCTAATTTGGATGATGATATTCCATTCTAATAGAATTTATTATATTAAGAAGAAACCCGCAAATTTGCGGGTTTTTTTATGCTATTTTAAAAATTGGCACGACTTTTGCATATACTATTTCAAGTTATAAAAATTTTGTTGGCCACTGGGGAGTGGTCAGGGAAAAATCAGGGGAATATTTAATGGATAATACATCTTATATTGCATTGTCTCGCCAAATGGCTCTTTGGAAACAAATGAATGTTGTTTCCAATAATATGGCCAATATGAATACCGTCGGTTATAAACAAGATAATGCTTTGTTTACTTCTTATATTAATCAAACAGAAAATGCAGTCGGTATCGGTTTAGAGCCTTTGTTCTTTACTCAAGATTTTGCTGATTATCAGGATTTTATTGAAGGTGCTTTTAAGGAAACAGGAAATACCTTTGATTTGGCTATTAAAGGTGACGGTTTCTTCTGCGTGGAAACTAAAGACGGTGAAAAATATACCCGAAAAGGACAGTTTACATTAGATAAAGACGGCGCTTTGGTTACTTCTGCCGGCGAATATGTATTAAGTGAAAATAATGCACCGATTTTTATTGCTCCGGATGAGCATGAAATTACAATTTCGGAAAGTGGTGATGTTATTTCCGAAAATGGGGTTATCGGAAGATTGAAAGTGGCAAAATTTGCCGATAATCAAAAATTGTTAAAAGTTAACGGAGTGTTGTTTGACAATGTTGAAGGAAATAAAGTCAGCTTTGGTACAAATAATATCAGAATTGCGCAAGGAATGTTGGAAAGTTCTAATGTTAATGCAATTAATGAAATGACTAATTTGGTTAAAATTCAACGTAGTTACGATTATGTACAACAAATGATCGATCAGGAACATAGTCGTTTATCTAATACAATTTCAACTTATGCCGAGTTGGCATAATTTATAAAAGGGGAATAAGTTATGAGATCTTTACAAATAGGCGCTACCGGAATGTTGGCTCAACAAACTAATGTTGACACCATTTCTAACAATATCGCCAATATGAATACTACTGCATATACTAAAAGACGTGCAGAATTTAGTGATCTGTTATATCAAAATGTTGTTCGTCCGGGTTCGGCTTCAACTGCTGATAATACTATTGTTCCTGCCGGTATTCAAATGGGACTTGGTGTGAGAACTTCTGCTATTTATCGTATTACCGAAGGAGGGTCTTTGACATCTACAGGTAATGATTTGGATTTGGCAATCAGAGGAAGAGGTTATTTTACTATCGAATTGCCGGAAGGTAAAGGTACAGCTTATACTCGTGATGGCGCTTTCCAACGCAACGGTGACGGTACAATCGTTACTCATGACGGATATGTTGTTCAACCGGAAATTACTATTCCGGAAGATGCCGTTGAAGTTTATGTTAACAGTTCGGGTGAGGTTTGGGTTAAACAAGACGGTGAAACTGATGAAGTTAATGTCGGTCAGTTAGAATTGGCAACATTTGTAAATGAAGCAGGTTTGGAAGCTTTGGGCGATAATTTGTTTGTTCAGACAGAAGCTTCGGGTGATCCGATTGTCGATAATCCGGATAGTGAAGGTTTCGGATCTATTTTGCAAGGTTATTTGAATACATCAAATGTTAACCCTGTCAGTGAAATTACAGAGTTGATTTCAGCTCAACGTGCTTATGAAATGAATTCAAAGATTATTACAACAGCAGATTCTATGCTTAATACAATTAATCAAATGAAATAGGATGTTTTACTGATGTGTAAGTTGTTTTCAATATTGGTCAGTATGATGCTTTTGCCTTTAACTGTCGGTGCTAAAGAAATAAACAGTATCGAATTGTTAAAAGCAGTTGAAAAAGAATTTGTCGAGCAGGGTATTGCCAATATGGTCGAGTTGGAAATATTCGGAGGGAAGACAACTTTTGATGTAAAAGATACTGATGATGTTAAAATATTGATAAGTGATTTGCGTGCTGATGCCGATAATAATAAGTTTACATCAAATGCGGAAATTTTTGCCGATGGCGTATTGGTAGGAAAAACGGAATTGTTGGGCAGATTTTTTGTTATGAGAGATGTGTATGTTCCGGCAAAGGATATTGCTAAAGATGAAATTATTAAAGCTGATGATATGAAACCTGTTTTAATGAGAGAGAATAGAATAAAGAAAGATAATGTTGTTGATTTGGATAATATTATCGGTAAGCAGGCTGTAAAATTATTAAAAGCAGATAAAGTTATCAGTGAGCGTGATTTAAGAGAAGAAATTGTTGTAAAAAAAGGTCAGGAAGTGACTGTGTTTTATAAAAATAAAGGGCTTCAAATTACTTCTAAAATGCAAGCAACGGAAGATGGTGCCAAAGGTAGCTTTATAAAATTTATCAATACTAAAAGTGCAAAAGAAGTAGTGGCAAAAGTTATTGATAAAAATATTGCAGAAATTATGACCGAATAGGTTGGGGGAAATGAATATGAAAATGTTAAACAGAAATTTTGTAAAATATACCGCAGTATTGATGATGGCGACGACATTGTCAGGATGTGGAATGTTATCAAGACTTGCCCAAGTCGGACAAGAACCCCCATTGTCTCCGATTGAAAATCCGACGTTAGCAAAAGGATATGAGCCGGTGTCTATGCCGATGCCTCATGAAGAGATGCAAAAGCAAGGAGCTAATTCTTTGTGGATACAAGGATCTGCCGGTTTCTTTAAGGATCAGAGAGCTTCTAAAGTGGGTGATATTATTACGGTTAAAATTTCTGCTAAAGATAATGCCTTGATGGAAAACGAAATGGAACAAAACCGTGATGATAACAAAGATTCTTTGGGTATCGGTTCGGTGTTCGGATATGAAAAATATTTGGGTAAAGTATTTCCGGATACTGTTGAAAAAGACGGTTTAATTGATATTACCTCAAACAGAGAAATCGCCGGAGACGGTAAAATTGACAGAAAAGAAAATATTGATGTAACGTTGGCTGCGGTGGTTACTCAAGTTTTGCCGAACGGAAATTTGGTGATTGAAGGTACACAAGAAATCAGAGTCAGTTATGAAGTGCGTCAGTTGATGATGAGAGGTATTATAAGACGCGCTGATATTTCATCAGATAATACTATTGAATCAAGTAAGATTGCCGAACTTCGAGTTTCTTATGGCGGACAGGGAGTAATATCTGATGTTCAACAACCCAGATATGGTAGACAAATTATTGATATTGTTGCACCGTTTTAATTAAGAAAAGTGATATTAAATATAGTGTAAATAATATTATAGCGAGTTCCCTTATTATTATGTGATAAAGCTTTTTTTTGGAAAAATCTCCCCAATTTTTTCTTAAAAAAGATATGGTAATCGAAAGTATATCGATTACATAAAACGAACGGAAAGAAGCTTAAAATTTTTGGCCTAGGGCATTTTATTCCCCAATCGCTTTAGACTTGATTTTTTGCTTCTTTCTTTTGTTTTGAAGAGAGTTTAGAAAGTTTTGGTTTTAAATTTTTTTATTAATATGGAATTATCAATGATTGAAAAAATACAAAGTCAAATTAAAGATGCTCAACAAGAAGCGGAATTATTAAAAGAATATGCCAAACATTTAGAGAAGGCTTCGGTTTCAGAAGATAGTGAATATAAATATTTGGTGTTGGATGAAAATATGAAAATGTGGGTTGAAATAGATTCTTATTTGAAAAATAAAAATAATTTGTTGCCTCAAGAAATAAAAAATAATTTAGATAAACTTTCTAAATATGTTGAAGCGGTTACACTTAACAAAGGTGTTAAGATGAGTGAAAAGACATATATGTCTTTAGCTAATATAAATAATCAAATTGCCGAGGGTTTGTTGGCATCAGTTAATATGAGTTTAGCTCAACAAGAAGCATATTATTTGGCTAAAAACGGTTTAGATTTGTTAGAAGCTTATAAGAAAAATGATTTGAATTTAATGGTTAGGGCTTTGGATAATAATCAAAAAATGTGGATTATGATTAAGACTTTGATGACTAAAAATAAAACCGATTTGTCAGATGAAGTTAAAAACAATTTGATTAAGTTGGCGGATTATGTGTCTGTAAATACTATAAAATTCGGTCAGAACTTGAATAATATGGATAAGAAAATGTTGGACAGTTTTGTTAATATTAACAAGCATATTTCAGAAGGTCTTATCGGACACAGATAAATTTAAAAAAATAAAAATGCTCTGATTGTTAAAATCGGAGCATTTTTATTGTATAAGTTATGATTGGATGTTGTAAGTTTTGTGTAATAATAATATAAATTTTATATATTTGGTTTTATCGGGTAATGTAAGCTTATGATTTTTAATAAATTTGAGAGAATGACGGCCGGAAGATATTTGAGAGCCAAAAGAAAAGAAGGGTTTATATCGGTGATTACCGGTTTTGCTTTTACCGGAATTGCATTGGGTGTGGCTACTCTTATTATTGTTATGAGTGTTATGAATGGTTTCAGAGAGGAGCTTTTGGGGCGTATTTTGGGAATGAACGGTCATATAGGCATTGTTGCGCCTAATGGCTATCCTTTTAATAATTATAAAGATGCCATTAAGGATATTTCGGAAATTGAGCATATTGATTTGGTTGTTCCGATGATTGAGAATCAGTTGTTAATTACATCGGGAAAGTCAGCTGAAGGAGCAATGGTCAGAGGTATTGCCAAAGAAGATATCTTAAAGAAGAAAGCTATGGCTGAAGCCGTTAAAAATATTGATATGAGCTATTTTGAAGGCGATAGTGTCATTTTGGGAATAAGATTGGCTCGTAAAATGGGAGTGGTTGAGGGGGATAAAATTACTCTTTTGTCTCCTAACGGAAAAGTTACGGCATTCGGAAGTGTGCCGAGAATGAAATCATATCAGGTAATCGGTTTGTTTGATTCGGGAATGTTTGAATATGATTCTAATTTTGTGTTTATGCCTTTAGAAGCAGCTCAAATTTATTTCGGATTAAAAGGTGTGGTTACCAATATTGATGTGACCATAGATGATGATAAATTTTTGAAAGGTGTTAAAGATTCTTTAAGTGAAAGTTTAGGTTCGAGTGCTTATGTGTATGATTGGAAACAGAGTAATTCGGCGTTTTTTAATGCTTTGGAAGTTGAAAGAAATGTTATGTTCATTATTTTAACGCTGATTATTGTTGTGGCTGCATTTAATATAATAACAGGGCTTATTATGTTGGTAAAGGATAAAAGTCGTGATGTGGCGGTGCTTCGAACAATGGGGGCTACTAAAGGAATGATTATGAGAATATTCTTTATGGACGGAGCTTTTATCGGAGTGGTAGGAACACTGCTGGGTTTGGTTTTAGGGGTTTTATTTTGTGAAAATATTGAAGCTATTCGTCAGGGATTGCAAACTTTGTTGGGAAGAGATTTATTTTCGGCAGAAATTTATTTCTTATCTAAATTGCCGGCAAAAATTGATATAACAGAAGTTTTGACAGTGGTTATTATATCAATATTTTTATCATTTACCGCTACATTGTATCCGTCGTGGAGAGCGTCAAAAACAGATCCGGTGGAGGCTTTGCGTTATGAATAAAAGTGTTCCGGTACTTGAATTGAAAAATATTTATCGTTCGTTTAAGCAGGGTGCTCAAACTTTGCAAGTTTTACGTGGCGTAAATTTGGATATTGAAAAAGGAGAAATTGTGGCATTGGTCGGACAATCCGGTTCCGGTAAATCAACCTTGTTGCAGTTGGCCGGATTGTTGGAAAAACCCACAAAAGGTGATATTTATATCGAAGGACAAAAATGTTCGGCGTTGAATGACGGGGTTCGAACTTCTTTAAGACGTGATTGTTTGGGTTTTGTATATCAATATCATAATTTATTGGCAGATTTTGATGCTTTGGAAAATGTTATGATACCGCAGCTTATCAGCGGTAAAAAAGAAAAAGAAGCTCGTGAAGTGGCAAAATGGTTGTTACATAAAATGGGATTGGAAAAGAGATTAAAACACAGACCTTCGGAAATGTCCGGAGGTGAACAGCAAAGAGTTGCTATCGCCAGGGCTCTGGCTAATGCACCAAAGTTGTTATTGGCTGATGAACCGACGGGTAATTTGGATCCGAAGACGTCGGAAATTGTGTTTAATGAATTATTGTCGATTGTTAAAGAAACAGGATTGAGTGCGTTAATTGCGACTCATAATTTTGACTTGGCTGACAGGATGGACAGAAAAGTTAAATTGGAAGAGGGTAAATTACTTGATTTGCGTGCTGAAAAGTTTGTGAGTATTGAAAATTTTTACTAGTAAAAAAAGGAGTTTGTTGAAATGAGTATTTATTGGAAGCAAAGTTTGTGGTTGGGCGGTGTATATTGGATTGTATCGCTTGTATTGGGATATGTTGATACTTTTGAAACATATTTTATTGATTTTATTTTGTCGTTGTTGTTGACGATCTTTCTTATCCCGATGAATTTCTTAAAACCTATAAAATGGATTGAAAAATCTATGAGAAAATTGCCGATTACTTCGACATTTTTAGTATTTGTCGGTTGGGTCCCGTATATATCTGTTGTGATATTTTTGATTGCATCTTTATATGGAACCGTTGTTTTGATGAGCGGTAAAGCCAGTGTCGACGGTTTGATTTTAATGTTGATAACTCCAATGTCGATTTTATCTGTTATAAAGGTTGCATGTATTGTATTTTCATTTATTTTAGCCGCATTTTTTGTATTTATTAATAAAAAGAGTGTTATCGGCTGTTTGAATGATAAATATAAATTAATTGACGGTGATGTTTGTGATATGCCTGTTGTTGAAGAAGCTGTCGTAGAGCATACAAAGAAAATGTATAAGTGTAAAAAAGAAGCAACTGAAAAAAAAGTTGCATTAAAAAAAGAAAAAGTCAAGAAAAAAGAAGCTAAAAAGGCTGTTTCGGAAAAGAAAAAAGCTGAAAAAGCAATAAAGAAAAAAGCAAAAAAATCAGTAAAGAATGAAGATGCTGTTAAATAAGTTAGTATTTTGTAATGTTTTTAATTGAAAAAATGCTTGATTTTTGATGTAAAAAGCTTTATAAGTGCGTTTGAACCGAGTGGGCGGGCTGTTGGTATGCCTGTCGACTCTTAAATAATCCAAATATTTGAAAGGGATTTAAAATGCCAAAAATGAAAACTAAAAGTGCCGTTAAGAAACGTTTTAGCGTTACAGGTACAGGTAAATTGAAAAGAAATTTTGCTTACAAGAGACACTGCCTCTTCTGCAAAACACAAAAAATGAAAAGACAAGCTCGCGGTACAACATTGGTTTCTGATGTTGACGTTAAGATTGTTAAACAGTTTTTACCATATTTGTAGGAGTATAGAAGAATGTCTCGTGTAAAAAGAGGTGTAACAGCTCACGCTCGTCACAAAAAAGTGTTGTCGATGGCTAAAGGCTATCGTGGCCGTAATAATAACGTTTTCCGCGTTGCTGTTGAAAAAGTCGAAAAGGCTTTGCAATATGCTTATCGCGACAGACGTACAAAGAAAAGAAATTTCCGTAGCTTGTGGATTCAACGTATTAACGCAGCTACACGTTTGCATGATATGACCTATTCTCGATTTATGAACGGGCTCGCCAAAGCTGGTATTGAGCTTGATCGTAAAGTATTGGCCGATATCGCTGTCAGAGAGCCCGAAACTTTCGCTAAATTGGTTGACCAAGTTAAGGCTTCTTTAAGCAAATAATTTTCTTAAAAAATTTATAAAAAGGGTCCTGCTTGAGCAATCAGGTAAGGATCCTTTTGATTTTAAATTTAAAAAATGGTGAAATGATGGAACATATTGATGAATTAAAACAAAATACCTTAAAGCAAATTGATGAAGCTTCAGATATTAAATCTTTGGAAGATATTAAAGTTGCCGTTATGGGTAAAAAAGGTGCTTTGACCGAAGAAATGAAAAAATTAGCTCTTTTGCCTGTTGAAGAGAAAAAAACAATGGGGCAAAAACTCAATGTTGTAAAAACGGAAATTGAAAAAGCTTTGGATGCTAAAAAACAGGATTTGTTTGATAAAGAATTAAATGAGAAACTGAAAAAAGAAACAATCGATGTTACTTTGCCGGTAAGAGAGGAAAATATCGGTCGTATTCATCCGGTATCTAAAATTTATGAGGAAGTTGTGGCAATTTTCGGTGAAATGGGATTTGAAATTGCTGACGGACCGGATATTGAAGATCAATTCCATAATTTTAATGCATTAAATACACCGGCAAATCATCCGGCAAGACAAATGCAAGATACATTTTATATTGCTAATCCGGAAAGTGATAATTTTGATGACAGTTATGTGGTAAGAACTCAAACTTCTGCTGTACAAATCAGAACAATGGAAAAGAAACAGCCTCCGATAAGAATTATTGCGCCGGGAAGAACTTATCGTTCGGATTATGACGCAACTCATACTCCGATGTTCCATCAGGTGGAGGGGTTGGTTATTGATAAAACAACATCATTTGCGAATTTGAAAGGTTGTTTGTATGACTTTGTAAAAACATTTTTTGAAGTTGATGAGTTGCCGGTGAGATATCGTCCGTCATATTTTCCGTTTACCGAGCCGTCGGCTGAAATGGATATAGGTTGTAAAAAAAGTAAAACAGAGCTCAAAATCGGTGCCGGTGATGATTGGTTGGAAATTTTGGGGTGTGGTATGGTGCATCCTAATGTTTTGAAATCTTGCGGAATTAATCCGGAAGAATATCAAGGTTTTGCTTTCGGTATGGGGTTGGACAGATTGGCAATGCTTAAATATGGTATTCCTGATTTGCGTACATTCTTTGAATCTGATGTTCGTTGGATTAAACATTACGGATTTATGCCGTTAGATGAATCATCCATGACCGGTGGTTTGAGCAATAATGGCGGTTTGGTAAGATAAGGGGAGATAGAAAAGATGAAATTTACATTATCTTGGTTAAAAGAACATTTGGATACGGAAGCAAGTGTCGATAAAATTGCCGAAACTCTTACCAAAATCGGTTTGGAAGTGGAAGAGGTTATCAATCCGTTTGAAAATATGGAAGGTTTTTCAACAGCAAAAGTTGAAGAAGTAGAAGATCATCCGGATTCCGACCATTTACATGTTTTGAAAGTTAATGACGGTAATGAAGTGTTGCAAATTGTTTGCGGTGCGCCGAATGTTAAACAGGGTATGATTGGTATTTTGGCTCATGTCGGAGCATATATTCCGTTGTTTAACGAAAAAATTAAGGTTGGCAAGGTTAGAGGTGTTGAAAGTTTTGGTATGATGTGTGCTGAAGATGAAATCGGCGTGGGAAGTGATCATAACGGTATTATAGAACTTCCTCAAACAGCACCAATCGGATTGAGTTTGGCCGAAGTTTATAAGGCTGATCCGGTAATTGAGATTGCAATTACTCCGAACAGAGCCGAATGTTTGGGCGTTCGTGGTGTAGCCAGAGATTTGGCAGCAGCCGGTTTGGGTAAATTGAAACCATTAAATATTGCAAAGCATAACAGCACATTAACATCACCAATTAAAGTAAAAATTGAAGATTTTAAAGCTTGTCCGACATATGTGGGACGCTATATCAAAGGTGTTAATAATAAAGCCGAAACTCCGAAGTGGATGAAAGACAGACTAACTGCAATCGGTTTGCGTTCTATTTCGCCTTTGGTGGATATTACCAATTATATCAATTATGATATGGCTCGTCCGCTTCATGTTTTTGATGCAGACAAATTAAAAGGTGATATTTGTGTGCGTATGGCTAAAGATGAAGAAGGTTTTATATCTTTGGAAGATAAAGTTTATAATCTTGATAATCAATCTTTAGGTATTTGTGATGATGAGGGGATTCAATGTCTTGCCGGTATTATGGGAGGTAATTCCAAAGGATGTTCGGAAGATACTGTTAATGTATTTGTAGAATGTGCTTCTTTTAATCCGGTATGTATTGCTAGAACAGGCAGAAAATTCCAAATTGATTCGGATTCTCGTTACAGATATGAAAGATGGGTTGATCCGAAGTCTAATATATTGGGCTCGGATTATGCAACAGATTTGATTTTGCAAATTTGCGGCGGGGAAGTACATGAAATGGTAATGGCCGGTGATGAAAATTATCAGCCGGTTACAACTTATATCAGACCGGAGAAAGTTAAAAATTTTATCGGTATGGAAGTAAGTGCCGCAAAAATTAAAGAAATATTGACTTCTCTCGGCTTTGAAACCAAAGAAGAGGGGAATAGAATCGTGGCAACTGCTCCTACTTGGCGTGGAGATATTGAAGGTGAGCACGATCTTATAGAAGAGGTCGTCAGAATGATAGGTCTTGATAATATTAAGGCCGAATCTATGCCTAAAGCATATTTTCCTGTGCAAACATTGTCGCCGGCTCAACGTAGAATTGTAACCATAAAACATGATCTTGCATCAAGAGGAATGTTAGAAACGGTTACTTGGAGCTTTACCGATTCAAAATTGGCTAAAGATTTCAGAAAAGGTAATGAACCGATATTGGTTTGCAATCCGATTACTGCCGAAATGGACGAAATGCGTCCGTCTGTTTTGGTTAATTTATTATCCGGTTGTAAAAATAATATTGCCAGAGGATATAATAATGTTTCTTTGTTTGAGGTCGGTCCTGAATTTTATGGGGTAAAACCGGGTGAACAAAAGTTGGTCGCCGGCGGTATCAGATGCGGTCAAACATCTAAAAAACATTGGTTAAAAGATGAACGTCAATTTGATGTATTTGATGCAAAAGCGGATGCTTTGGCGGTTATTGCGGCTGCTAACGGTCCTTATAATTCAGTTAGAATTTCGCTTGATGCTCCAAGTTATTATCATCCGGGCAGAAGCGGTGCTTTGCGCTTGGGGGCTAATGTGGTAGCATATTTCGGCGAATTTCATCCGTCAATATTGAAAAAGTTTGGTATTAAACAACGTGTGGTTGCTTTTGAAGTGTTTGTTGATAATATTCCGCTTCCTCGTGTTAATCAAGATAAAGCCAAGAAAAAACTTGAGTTGTCACAATTCCAGCCGGTTGATAAAGATATGGCCTTTATCGTTGATAAATCGGTTAAGGCTGATGATGTTGTTGCAAGCGCTAAAAATGCCGACAAACGATATATTGCTGATGTCAGAGTATTTGATGTGTATGAAGGTGAAAACCTTTCAGAGAGCAAAAAATCGATTGCTTTGTCGATAACTTTCCAACCGGTAGAAGCTACATTTAGCGATAAGGATTTGGAAATTTTGATGAGCAAAGTTGAACAAGCTGTTAAAACAAAATGTAATGCGCAATTACGTGATGCATAAAATTTGTTTTTATATGTAAAAGAAAAGCCCCTTTGAAAGGGGCTTTTTATTATTATATGCGATTTTCGGTATCTTTGAAATATTTTGAGGTTGAATGGGATAGTTTTTTTGAAGCATCTTCATCACAAATGATAATTCCATATCGATGCATCTGTAAAATTGATGCCGGGCATTTGTGATTTATCGGATCTTCAATGGTTGATTTTATGGCATTTGCTTTGTTTTCACCGGTTGCCATGATAATTACTTCTTTGGCATCCATGATTGTTCCGATACCGATTGTTAAGGCTTGGGTCGGCACTTTGGAAATATCATTATCAAAGAAACGAGAATTATCTTTGATTGTTGATGTTGCTAAAGTTTTGATACGAGTTCTTGATGTTAGAGAAGAAAACGGTTCATTAAATGCAATGTGTCCATCAGTTCCTATACCGCCTAACATTAAATCTATACCGCCGTATGCTTTGATTGCATTTTCATAATCTTCACATTCTTTGGCATAATCTTTTGTCATACCGTCTAAAATATGAATATTTTTAGGGTTGATGTTAATGTAGTTGAAAAAATTTTCATACATGAAATAGTGATAACTGTTTTTGTCATCGGGAGAAAGGCCGATATATTCATCCATGTTAAAAGTTACTACATGTTCAAAAGATATTTTTTTATTTTGGTATAGTTTTATAAGTTCTTTGTATACTCCCAAAGGTGTTGAACCTGTCGGTAAACCAAGAACAAAAGGTTTTTTTGCCGTCGGTTTGGCTTTTTTTATACTGTAGGCAATATATCCGGCAACCCATGTAGCGCAATCAGCCGCATTATCTTTTATTATAACTCGCATTATATTTTTCCTTTTACAAATTGTCCGTTAATTATTGTGTGAACAAGATTTAAGTCTTTGTCCAAGACTATAATATCGGCATCATATCCGGGGAGTAATAATCCTTTGTTTTTTTGTTTCATTATTTGTGCCGGATTTGTTGAAGCCATGCGTACGACTTTTTCAATCGGAACACCCCAATTTACAAGATTTCTGAAACCGTCTAACATTGAAATTGCCGAACCGTTGATAATGTTGTCTTCTTTGCGATAGAAACATTTGTCTAAATATAGTTCCGAGGATTGTGATAAATTTGTTTTTGCCGGATAGAGTGCATCGGTAACCAGAACAATTTGACTTAACGGTTTGCTTTTTATTAATAGATGAATAAGATTAGGGTTGATATGAACTCCGTCGCCGATAATTTCACAAGAAATTTCAGGGTGTATCAGTACGGCTCCGACGACGCCCGGTTCTCTGTGATGCATCGGACGCATGGCATTAAATAAATGGGTTACATGCATAATGTTTGCCTGCATACCTTCAAGCATTTGTTCGTAAGTGGCATTGGTATGTCCGGCTTGCAAAATGATGCCTTTTTCGTTACAAAATAATGCTAATTCGCGCATTTGTTTTAATTCCGGCGCAACGGTCATATTGATAATTTTGTTTTTTCCTGCTTTATACAATTTGTTCATCAGTTTTAAATCAATAGGATAAATGCCGTCGGCGGATTGTGCTCCGATTTTTTCAGGAGACAGAAACGGACCTTCAAGGTGGATACCTAAAATATTGGCACCTTTTTCTTTGCCTATGGCTTTGGTAATAGCTTTTATTTTTTCGATAAGTAAGTCTTCTTTGGCGGTACAACATGTGGGAATAAATGATGTTACACCATATTGAGGTAAGACTTCGGACATGTGTAATATTGATTTATAATCAGCGTCGTCGGCGCCTTTGCCCCCGATACCGTGTATATGGGTATCTATTAGACCGGGTATTATATAGGCGCCTTTGACATCAATAATTTTTACTTTCGGAGAAAATTTTTTATTTTTAAATCGTTGTTCGTTATATACGTCGGCAATTTGATTATTTTTTATATATACTGCACAATCACGCATTATGGAATATCCGGTAATAACTGTTGCGTTGTGCAAACAAATTGCTGTTTTCATTATATAATCCTTAAATTAAAACTCAATTCTTACGACAACTCGACGATTTTTTAAGCGATTTTCGGGAATAGGTTCTCCGTAAGGGTTTTTATTAGGATAGGCCGGTGAAATTTCAGCTAATCCGACAGCTTTGAAACGATTAATATCCATATCGCTTGAAATCATTTCACGTGTTACGGCTCCGGCACGAGCACCTGATAATTCCCAGTTTGAAGGAAGAGTTTCTGATTCTTGAGTGTCATCAGTATGGCCTTCAACAACAATGCGATATTTTTTATATTTGCTTGAGTTTAGGAGCAAAGATATTTTTTTTATTGTCGGAATAGCTTCTTGTTTTAATATAAAAGAGCCTGTGTCAAATAAATTTACGGATGTCATTTCTAAAGTTGCTCCATTAGCATCTGAAGATATGATAACTCCTTCGTCCTCTAAATTCATGTCTTTGGCATCGTTAATAAAGCTTATGATGTTTCCATCATCTTCTTCTGCAACTCCTTGTCCGAAAGCTGCTGCTAATGCATATTGAATTTGTGCTGCTTTGTTTTTATCGATTGATGAAGAGGCAAACAACACAATAAATAGTGCTAAAAGCAATGTTAAAAGGTCGGAATAGGGAACAAGCCATGTTTCGTCGGCATGTTCTTCGTGAGGCGGATGATGAGGTTTTTTCTTGACCATTTCTTATTATCCTTAATTCATATATTATTCATCGCGCATTGATTTGCGTTCAGCCAAAGGTATATATGCTTGAAGTCTTGATTCAATCGCTATTGATGAGGCTCCTTCTTGTAAAGCTAAAGCGCCTTCTAATACCATGCGTTTAATTTCTACTTCTTGAGCATTCATTTGTTTTAATTTGTTTGCAAACGGGTGCCAACATACATAACCTGTAAAAATACCTAAAAGTGTAGCAACGAAAGCGGCAGCAATGGAGTGACCAAGTTGATCGATATCACTTAAGTTTCCGAGGGCCGCAATCAAACCGATAACCGCACCCAACACGCCGAGAGTAGGTGCGTACATACCGCATTGTGCAAAAACTTGGGCACCGGAACGATGGCGTTCTTCCATTTGTTTAATTTCGGCATCAATAACATTGTAGATAAAATCGGCATTAAAACCGTCGGCAACCATAGTCATTGCAGAACGAACAAAAGGATCGGAAACTTCGTTAGCTTTTTTCTCAATAGCCATAACACCTTCTTGTTTAGAAGCTTTTGAGGTGGCAACAAAAAGTTCTAAAACTTCTTGTTTTGAGATAAGTCGTTGCCCGCTAAACAGTAGTTTAAAAAGCTTTGGCACTCGTTTAAGATCGCTCATGGGAAATGCGTTAAAAATTGCTGCAGCCGTACCGGCAAAAATAATTAAGAATGCGGCAGGGTTGATCAAAGCATGAGGGTCAGCACCTTTTAGCGCCATACCTACAGCCACAGAACTAATACCGCCAATAAGACCTATTAAAGTAGACTTTTCCATTTTTTTTATCCTGTTTAAATAAATATTTTACTCAATGTTTATTATAAGAAAATATCCCTTAAGATTAGGTTAAAATACTTAATTGAAGAAGTAAATAAAAAGGAATTTTTTTTTGAAAAGTTGTATGAATAAAATTTTTACATACTTTAAAAAATTTTTATTGACAAAGGCAAATATAAATATTATTAAATATTTCGAATTTGATGGCGGGTTAGCTCAGTCGGTAGAGCGGAGGAATCATAATCCTTGTGTCGTGGGTTCGAATCCCTCACCCGCTACCATTTTTTTATTAAGCTTGGTCTCGTAGCTCAGCTGGATAGAGCAACAGCCTTCTAAGCTGTGGGTCAGGGGTTCGAATCCTCTCGAGATCGCCAATTAAAGAAGAGGTTACACCTTGTGTGTGACCTCTTTTTTAATTA
>JAZQZB010000034.1:0-16459 GCA_045633825.1 Alphaproteobacteria bacterium
TTCAAATAAAGCATAATAGCGTCATTTCCGTTTCTTTCTACGATGTAGTAAAGATTGGATAAAGAGCCATCCGGAAACTCATTATGACACTTATGAGTAGTTATGTCATAAATCATACCTTTTCTACAAGGAATATCCTCCGGTCTATAATAAAATACTTTAGAAGTATCCAACGGACAGCGGATAAAGTTATAATCACCGGTTTCAGATTCACTATATGTATAACCTAAACTTTCACAAGTCTGGGTTGTCGGACAGGTTGAGGCGTTAGCTTGAAGAGGAATAGCTAAAACAGCTAACATTGTATAAAACAATAGTTTATTCATAGCTTTTCTCCTTCATTATTGAGCATATTTACAAAATTGATAAGCTGTTATATAGTTACTATCCGTTGCAACTATATAAGAACTATCACTGTAACCACTCTCCATTACATTATCACTAGAAGTTATAAATGTCACATCACCAACCTGATTCATAAAAATACATCCGTCTGAAGTGAAAACAATAGGATAAAAATTTCCTCTTTTAACAGATAAAAATTCTTTTAAAGCTGCATTAGTCCCGAATGCATTTTTAACTTCTTGAGTAGTTGTTAAACCATCAGATTCTGAAGTGCAATAATTTTGATTACTAGCATATCCTCTTACCACACTACAACTACTATAAGAATATATAGTTTGACTAATTTTTCCAGCTGAAGGATATTCAACATCAACATAATAAGTAACAGGTGTGGGAGATGTGATTTCATCGTTACTGGCACCGGTTAAGTCTAATTTCACCTTAAAAATTTTGCCATTTATAGAAGAATGATTGCTTTCATATGAACTCCAATCTTCAGCAGTAAATGTATAGCTTAAATCAGACTTTAAGCTTATAAGCCCATCTTTTACAAACACATTACTAAAGGAATTACCAACTTTTGCATAAAGACTTGCCGTACCACTCACAAAAGGTTGTTTCCCCCAGATTTTTCTTAATTCTTCAGAAGTAAAATACTCTTTACCATTAGCTTCAATAGTCTGACTTATCATTGTTTTAATTGTAGAAAGATTGGTAAAGGAAGTACTATTTGATTCAAATTGATTCAAATAAAGCATAATAGCGTCATTTCCGTTTCTTTCTACGATGTAGTAAAGATTGGATAAAGAGCCATCCGGAAACTCATTATGACACTTATGAGTAGTTATGTCATAAATCATACCGACATCACATATTCCTGAAGATTGTTTATAAGAAGCACAAAAAGCTTTAGACTGGTCGAAAGGGCATTTAAGCATAAAACCGTCGCATTGATCTGTAGACATATTATAGCCGAGATCTTCGCAAGATGGAGGGGTGGCACAAGAAGGAGTAGCGGCGAGAGCTTGTGAGTTAAAGAAGCATGCCCAAGCGATGAAAGAAGTAAAAAGATAAGATATTTTCATGACAGATCTCCTTAAAAGTTACCACAAGCTGGGTTGAAATAGTTAATAAAGTTAGCCCAAGCTTCGCCGAGACAATCATTAGCGTTGATAATGGTTTTAGAGCCATCACCGACGGCACAACCGGAAGGAGCGCGGCAGATATAAGAAGTAACACCGACAGTAGTAGATTTGACGGTATAAGTATAATTATTATCAGCTTCGGCCTCGGCGGCGGCACCATCATATAAAGAATAACCGTTATCGGTATCACAAAGATTAGCGGTATTTCCGGTATCGATATAATAACAAGTCTGATTACCACTAGAAGTAGTTACCGAAGTACTCATGACATTAAATCCGGTCATATCAGAAGGTCTGGTGTTACCATAACAGCCAGATTCAGGTTCCTCCAAACAGCTTAAGGCATATGTACATTTTTTTCCGGACATAGGACCGGCAGCCCAATAGTTAAAATCTTCTCCCTCAGTAGAACGCACACACACACCGGAAGTAACACAAGATCCGGAATTAGAACACTCGCCATTATAAAAAGTATAAGTATCACTAGGATAATGAACAGCAGTAGTTGTGGTAGTAAGAGCACATTTAGGAGGATTAGCAGGAGCAGAACCGATATAACCATAACCACCATACACCTCTTTAATACCGGTAGCACAAAAGATGAGACCGGAAGTAGCAGAAGGGACATTGGCTTTAGCCGTGTAGACTAAAGGCTCATCAGAGACCGTGACAGTAGCATTCCACCCTGTGGAGAGAGAGCCCGTAACAGTGGAAGAAGTTACATTGTCGATTTGCCCGCCGGCTTTACAAGTAGCGTCCTTTAAGTCATAACAACGAGTAGAGCCACTGACTTTTTCAGTATAAGAGAAATAGTTTGTATTGGGAGCATCAGAGACAGGGACGACAAAGTTGTCAGTATTGCAAGTTAGCTCATCATAATAATTACCGTTATTATCTTTACAAGTTTCGCCGGCAGGTTTAAAGAAAGTAGTATCAAGATTAGTAGCAGTATAATTAAATTTGCTAGCATCACACATACAGTTGACATAACATTTTTTGTCAGAATCATAAGCACAAGATCGGCCTTCCGGAGGAACGGAATATTCACCTGAAGCAGAGCTACAAGAACTACCGTCGCCGGAACCTTTCATATTGACGTCTTCAGACCCCATAAAAAGAAAATTTGTAAGGTCATTTAAGTGAATAACCTTCGCAGATACAGGATAAGCAAAAGAAACTATCACAGATGTACAAGCTATTATCTTAATAAAATTTGTCATGACGCATATCCTTGTTCTAAAAGTTGAACATATACAGTAGCCCCAAAAGCCGACTCCTATTTTTAAACACTAATATGTGATATTGTAACATTAAACCAAAAAAAAATCAACTGTTTCAGATGCGTCCAACACTATCCCAAAGCAATAACAACGTGTTGATTTTACTTAATAATTACGGAAATTTAAAAATTGTAACAAAAGCTTCATATCCGCAGATACTTAAATTATGAACAAAACATATATTGTATATCAGAGGATTATGATTATTTAAATTTTGACTTATTTCACCATTTGCAAAAGGTCAAAATTTTATGAAAAAAATTAATAAAAATAAACCGATTATCATTGTCGGTATCTGCTTAATTGCTTGGATGACAACATTTTTTAATTCCTCTGCTCTATCTGTGGTTGAAAATAGTGATACAATGGTAATTGAGGTTTTACCTCTTACTATGCAAGATGTTGATATTGCTTCAAAATATGTGGGGTATGTGGTGCCGATAAAATCGGTCGAAGTTATGGCTAATGTCTCGGGATATATTGATGAAATTTGGGCCGAAGGCGGAAATAAGGTCGAATACGGCGATAATCTCTTATTAATCGACCAACGACAATATAAGGCCGATGTCGAGGCTATGAGGGCTTCTAAATCGATGGCTTATGCTGACTTCGTTAATGCCAAAAATTATTATAACCGAATTAAAAAAGCCGGCAAAAAAGCCGTTTCCCCATCGCAAATCGACGAAGCTAAAGCACAGTTTTTGTCGGCCGAAGCAAAACTTAAACAAGCTGATGCCGAGTTGAAAAAAGCTGAAGTAGTACTTGATTACACCGTTTTACAGGCTTCTATCAGCGGAGTTTTGGGAGATGTCAGCCTGACCAAAGGAAATTTTGTCGCCGCAGGACAAACAAAGCTTTTTGATATTATTCAACAAAATCCTATCAGAGTTAAATTCGCTATTTCCAACAAAGATTATATCAATAATTCGGATGATAAAAATCAGCCTTTCGCCAATTCTAAAATTAAACTGAAACTGGCCGACAACTCCACTTATCAATATACAGGAAAATTTGCATATATCGATAACCAAATCGAAAAACAAACCGCCTCGCTTACCGTTTTTGCAGACTTTGAAAATCCGGATAATAAACTGTTGGCAAACTCTTATGTCGATGTGACTTTAGAAAAAAAACTCAACGATGTCTTCTTGATTAAACAAAATTATGTTAAACTGGAAAATGAAGGTGCGTTCGCTAATGTCATAAAAAATAATACTTTAAGAAAAGAAAAACTTAATATCGTCGGATATCTTGATGATGCCTATGTTGTTAATAATAAATTTGCCAAAAATGACTTCTTGGTTATCGGAAATATCAATAATATTAATAAAAATACCAAACTGAAAATTAAACTTGTGTCTTCAAATGCGGAGAATAAGTAAATGTTTTCACTGATTTTTATTGAAAGACCTCGTTTGGCCGGTGTGATATCAATCGTGTTGGTTTTGCTCGGGCTTTTGGCTATCGCCGTATTGCCTGTTTCGCAATATCCTAATATTACTCCTCCGCAAATTATCGTTAAAGCCTCATACCCCGGCGCTTCGGCCGAAATTTTGGTCGATACGGTGGCTATCCCTATCGAAAATGCCGTTAACGGCGTCGAAGATATGCTTTATATGTCGTCTTCAAGCGATGATAACGGAAGCTATAAACTGACAATTACTTTTAATGTAGGAACCGATCCGGATATGGCTCGCGTTAAGGTGCAAAATCGACTGCAACAGGTTAATTCGCAGCTGCCGGAAATCGTCGTTAAAGAAGGTATCGATATTACCTCGCAATCGTCTAATATGTTGGCTATGCTCGCCCTGCGCTCGCCAAACAATTCTTATGATTCGCTGTTTTTATCAAACTTTGCATACAATAATATCAAAAACCCTCTGCTGCGTGTCGAGGGAATGGGAAGCGTCGATATATTCGGAGCTCAAAATTCTATGAGAATTTGGCTTAAACCTGATATCATATCTTCGCTTAATCTGGATGCTTCAGATGTTATTAATGCCATAAAAAGCCAAAATATCGAGGCTTCGGTCGGTTCTTTGGGCGCAAGCCCAAGCCCAAAATCAAACCCGATGGTTATATCGCTTAGCGCAAAAGGATTGCTTAACTCGGTAAAAGATTTTGAAAATATTGTTATTACAACATCGCAAAACGGCGGAACCGTCAGATTAAAAGATGTGGCAAAAGTCGAACTCGGCGCCGATACTTATAATATGAACGCTATGTTTGATAATTCTCCGGCCGTAATTATCGGTTTGAGCCAAACTCCTAACTCTAATTCGCTCGATATTATGGAAAATGTCAGAAAAGAAATCGAAACTTTGAGCAAAACCTTTCCTGATGATATGGTGTTTGAAGTGGCCTATGATTCTACCGATTTTGTACGTGCATCTATCGCCGGAATTGTCGAAACTTTGGTTATTACCTTTTCTTTGGTTGTGTTGGTCGTTTATATCTTTTTGCAAAAAATTAAAACAACTCTCATTCCCTTGATTACCATCCCCGTATCTCTTATTGCTACTTTCGGCGTTATCTATGTATTGGGCTTTGATATCAATATATTAACTCTGTTTGCGCTTGTTTTGGCTATCGGACTTGTGGTCGATGACGCTATTATCGTTGTCGAAAGAGTCGAATATATTATGAGAAAAGATAATAAAGATGCCAAATCGGCATCCGTTCAGGCTATGAAAGAAATTTCAGGCGCCATTATCGCAACAACTTTTGTGTTGTTGGCTATTTTTATTCCGGTAGGATTAATGGCCGGAATTACCGGTAAAATATATCAACAGTTTGCCGTTACCATTGCAACTTCAGTGTTTTTTTCGGCTGTTAATGCCCTGACTTTGAGCCCTGCCCTATGCGGCATTTTCTTGCAAAAAGAAAAAAATAATAAAAATAATAAACCTTATAAATTCTTTGAAAAATTTGACAACGCTATCGAAAAAAGCAAAAATAAATATCTGGAAATCGTTAAAATCTTCGCCCAAAACATTAAGCTTACGACTATTGTCATTGTTTTTGCCATTATCCTTGCCGTAATCGGTTTTAAGCTTACTCCGACATCTTTCTTACCGGAAGAAGATCAGGGAATTATTTTTGCGAATATTCAGCTCAATAATACCGCAACAATTAACCAGACAAATGATATTTTACAAAATATCGGAAATAATGTTCTTAAAATGAACGGGGTTAAATATTTTATTGCCGTCGCCGGTTATTCAATCCTCGGCGGAGGCGGTGAAAATGTGGCCCTCGGAGTTGTCGGGCTTGATAACTGGAATAAACGAAAAAGCAAAAATCTGTCTATGGAAAGTATATCAGCGCAACTTATGAATGAATATAGCCATTTTAATAATGCTCAAATCGATTTTTTTGCTCCGCCGGCAATACCGGGTGTGGGAAACTCTAACGGATTGTCATTCGAACTTTTGGCTCTAAAGGGAAATACTACAGGAACAGAGCTTTTTAATCAGCTTATGCTATTCTTGGAAAAATTAAACCAAAATAAAAATATCGCTTATGCATTTTCAACATTTAGAGCCGATACTCCTCATATCTTCTTGGATATTAACCGCACAAAAGCCGAAAATCTTAATGTCGAAATTGCAAATTTGTTTACCGCACTGAACAATAATTTCGGTTCAAGCTATATCAATAACATAACTTTGGAGGGGCAGATAAATAAAGTAATCGCTCAAGCCGATTTTGAGGGACGAAAAAATATCGAAAATGTATTAAACCTTTTTGTTAAAACTAATAACGGCAATCTGATTATGATGAAAAACCTTGTTGATACAAAAATTGAAATATCTCCCAAAATTTTATATCGTTATAACACTTATTCTTCGGCATCTATTACCGGAGGTGTGGCTAAAAATAAAAGCAGCGGCGATGCTATCAACGCTGTTTTGAATGTAGCGGAAAAAGTATTGCCAAAAAACTTTAAGACCGCATGGACAGGACTGACATTACAAGAAGTCGAAGCTCAAGGATTGGCGGTTATACTTATCGCTCTGGCTCTTGTTTTTTGTTATTTGTTTTTGGTCGCTCTTTATGAAAGCTGGATGTTGGCCTTTTCCGTTATGTTTTCGGTAGTATTTGCTATCTTGGGAGCTTTAATCGGACTTCATTTTATGAGCCAATCATTAAGTATTTATGCGCAACTCGGGTTGATTATGCTTATCGGACTGGCCGCTAAAAATGCTATTTTGATTGTTGAATTTAATAAAGAATATCGCCAACAAGGATACTCTATCTTTGATGCTTCCGTTATGGGCGCTAACGAACGTTTCAGAGCCGTATTAATGACTGCACTTACATTTATTTTGGGCGTTTTCCCCATGATCATAGCTAAAGGCGCCGGTGCTGCAAGCCAAATTGCCATCGGTTCGTCCGTGTTTTTCGGAATGATCGCCGCTACAGGTGTGGGAATTATATTTATTCCCGCTTTGTTTGCATTGTTTGAAAACCTTAAAGAATGGCATTTTACAAAAAGAGGAAAATAATGCGTAAACATTTAATATTTGCTTTTATTTTTCTATGCTCGGCCTGTGCTATCGGTCCGAACTATGAAAAAAATGAAATTTTCAGCAATGAACAAATCAGCAAAGAACTTAATATCTATAATACTCAAAAATCCGTTTCAAAAGAATGGTTTAAGATATTTAACGATGCCTATTTGAATAAACTAATCAATATGGCCCTGCAAAATAGCCCAAATATCATAAAAGCAAAAGAAAAACTGTATCAGGCTCGTCATAATGTTTATATTGCCGAAGCTCAACTGTTGCCAAACTTTGATGCAAACGGACAATATATAAAATCCGTGCCTTCTGCCGCTGTTGAACCAATGGCAAAACAAGACTATTTCCAAATAGGCTTTGATGCTTCTTGGGAAATCGATATTTGGGGAGGACAAAGACGGCTTATTGAAAGTCAAAAAGCTTTATTTAAAGCTATAGGAGCTGATTTTAATAATGTTAAACTCGTCTTAATATGCGAAATTGCCTCAAACTATGTAAATTGGCGCTTATTTCAAAAATTAATTGATGAAACAAAAATAAATATAGAAAATCAAACAAAAATTTTTGAAACAATCAAAAATAAATATGATGCAGGATTAGTCGATGAATTAACCTTAAATCAGGCCGAAAGCCTGTTAAAATCAACTGAACAAAAATTACCGCAATATGTAATAAATGAAAAAAACTCATTAAACTCTTTGGCTGTTCTAATCGGGGTTTTGCCTTCTAAAATAAAAAATAATAACTATACAATATTAGAAAAAGAATTTTCTTTCGATATCAAATCATTATACAATTTGCCGATAAATATTATTCAAATGAGACCGGATGTTTTCGCTTCACAACAACAACTTATTGCTCAAAATGCCTTAATCGGCAATAAAATGAGCAAATTGTTACCTTCTATTTCATTAAATGCACTCTTGGGTTTTCAAAATAAAACTTTATCACCTATTTTCGGCAAAGATTATAATATGTATTCAAATAGTATCGAAACCGTTTTACCGATTTTACATTGGGGACAAATCATAAATGACATAAAAATTCAAGAATCGGCAACTCGCGAAGCTTTTGAAACATATAAAACATCCGTGCTTCAAGGAATTGGAGAAGTGGCAAACGCAATTACAACAGTGGAGGAAAATATTAAAAATAATAAATTGGCAAATGAAAACTTTTTACTCTATCAAAATATTGCCGAGTTAAACAAACAAAAATATGAAAGCGGACTTATTGCTTTTAGCAATTATATTGATGCCGAACAAGATAAAATATCGGCACAAATATCTAAATATCAGTCATTAAACGATATGTTTATCGGAATTATATCTTTTTATAAGGCTGTCGGGGGCGGATTTAACACTAATTATAGTGAGCCGGACGACTAAACGGTCTTGATAAAAACGGTTCTCTGGCCTTATAAAGATTGATATTGGTAATTTCCGGAATAGTATGGGTCCTAAACCAATAACCTTTCATTTTCATGCAATCGACATATTTTTTAGGATCTACGTCAATATCTTCGATAGCTGAATTTACAATTAAGGGTTGAGCACCTGCATAAGGTATGTATGATGCCCATATTCCACTGGTAGAATTCCAATCTGCTCTGGTATTAAGCTTTGTTTCTTCCGTATAAAACCATGAACGAAAATCAGGTATAATTTTTATGGCTTTAGCCTCTTTCATACATTCATTGTGATCTCGGGCAAATTTTTCAACACCGGTATTTAAACGTTCCCAGTGATATACCAACTGCCCTCTTCCGCCTCCAAAATAAGAACAAGAACAAAGAAAAATACAAACAAAAGATATTATTTTTTTCATATTAAAAATCCAAATTAGTGTAGTTTCTTGCCGGAATTATACCACGAATAGAGTCTTTTAATAAATCTTTAAACGACGGACGAGATTTAATTTTTGAATACCACAATTTTGATAAAGGAAATTCATCCCACGGAACATCTCCCAAATAGTCAATAATTGAAAAATGAGCTGCTGCCGTTAAATCGGCAAGAGTGCGCTCTTCTCCGACCAAATACTGATGTTTACTCAAAAGCCACTCAATATATTCAAGATGATAACCTATATTATTAAGACCTATTTTCAGAACTTTAGAATCGGGAGCCAAACCTTTTGAAAAACGTTTGTTTACTTTTTCAAAAACAATATTCTGATAAACTTCACGATAAAATTTGTTATCAAACCAATCGATTAAACGACGAATTTCGGCTTTTTGTTTGGCGCTTCCATATATCAAAGGAATTTCCGTTTGAGTTTCTTCCAAAAATTCGGAAATCGCATAGTGCCCGACAATAACATTGCCGTCATTTAAAAATACAGGCAACTCTCCGGCCGGATTTAATTTGTATAAATCAGACGATAAGTTCCACGGCTCTTCTTCTTTTAAGACGAAAAGCATTTTCTTTTCACTCATTTGCAAACGTATTTTTCGAGCAAACGGCGACGTTGTGTGATGAATCAATAAAACCATAGCAACTAAAATATATATTCTGTTTTATAACACGTCAAGATTGTTATTATTTTATTCAATCCATAATTAAACTATTGATGATTATCGGATACCGGAGTTTGTTCTGTTTGTTCAACAGGCGCAGTATCCTTTACAAATGAGGGAGCCACTACCCCTTTGTATTTATTTTGAAAATAAGTTATAATATCTTTCAGATTGTCTTCAACAGCTTTTAAATTATTTTTGTCGGTCAAATATTTAGTAATTCTTTTGGATATCATATCTTTATTTCTGGATGTTTTAGCAACACCGACAAATAAAGGTATTCGCCATAAAGATTGTTTTGCCGGTGCAACCTGATTTTCTATACCTAATTTAGTGGCTTCAATCATTCCGTTATAATAACTTGATATTATATAATCGGCATCTCGGTTAAACAATTTTTCAAATGCCTGATATGGAGTTTCGACCTCGATAATATTATATTCGGCTACTCTCTTATTTACAAAATCACTGAATATTTCATTAACATTACGAACACCCTTAAGTTTTTTCAAATCTTCAGTCGATTTAACTTCAGAAATACGATTAGGCATCATAAAAACCGTTATAGGATTATATATTACAGCCGGATATAAAAGGTGTAATCCTCGAAAAAGTTCGGTTTCGCTATAAGCTCCGACAAAAAAATCAACGGAACCTTCTCTTACTTTTTGAACCAGCTCATCAATATCATTATTATAAACTTTGAATTTTATTTCAACATTGGCATCTTTTTCAAACAAATCTATTAACGGCTGAAATATCGTATTATAACTGCGACGAATATCAGTTCCTCCGCCTTCACTCCATCCGAAAGGTGCATAATTTGTAAAACCGCTCATATTCAGCTCAATCTTTCCTCTCAAATCTTTACCCTCATAGCGAACAAAACCATAAGCTTTGTCCGAAACATATAAACATAATATTATACTAAAAACTGTGAGCAGTATTTTTTTCATGGTTGCTTTTACCTTTAAGATTATATATATATTGTTTTCAGATGTATCTTATTATAGGTATCATCTGTTAAAAAAAACTTTATTTTTAAGGAAAAGAAAAAAATGAATACCATGGGCGGATATGCTCAAAATGAAATAGCCGGCATGAGTGAGGCAGAGCTGGAAATAAGAGCTCTGATAAGAACCGCATCAGCTCTCAACGAAATTAAAGAAAATTGGGACAATACCGAAAAAGAACCCTTAAATAAAGCTTTGGATAAGAATCGAAGACTTTGGAGTATTTTGGCCTCGGCAATGAAAGAAGAAGATTGCCCGCAACCGCCGGAAATCAAACAAAATATTTTAAATTTGGCAAATTTTGTATTTAAAAGAACATCCGAAATAATCGCTAATCCCGAAGCATCGAAGCTTGATATCCTAATAAACATCAATATGAATATCGCTCGCGGCTTATCCGGAAAATCTTAAAAAAATACTATTTTCAACAAATTGAAATTATTATAAAAAACGACGAAACAAAAAAATATAAAATTTATAAAAAAAAAGTATTGACTATGTAAAATAAATATATTATCAATGCTTCAAGTTTATGGGGGTATGGCGGAACTGGTAGACGCGCTAGACTCAAAATCTTGTGGCCTCAGGCCGTGTCAGTTCGAGTCTGACTACCCCTACCAACCAAAAAAAGGAGTTATGAAAAATCATAACTCCTTTTTTGTATCTTTTCCAAAACTTTGAACAAATTTTAACAACTTAACAAAACCAGTAATCAGCTATTTTTTAATATTTTATTTTGATAGCATTATAACAAAAAAACATAAAGTGCTAAACTTTGTTAAGTTTAGAAATATTATTTAATATTTACTCATGTCACAAACAAAATATCAAGCAAACTAACCGTTTGATTTTAATTGATTTATTTCCGATTTTGGATAACTTTTTAAAAATAAGTTTATTTTTTTTATTTTTTTTGCTATACATATCCGGTAGTGTTAACTAATGACAGTATTGCATGAAATATAAAAACAAAATTAAACTGAAACGTAAGTATTCGCCGCACTATACAGAAAAAAAACCTCTGTTTTCAGAAAAAGAAATTATTTTCAGAGGTTCCGGTAAGGCGATGGTTTTTAAAATATCATCTAAAACACAATTTTTTATATTGATGTTTATGATATTTGTTGCTTTTTGGTCTTTTTATTCATACCATATGTACAACAAATCCGGCAAAATAATCATAGGTAAAGATATTGAACTTTTACAAACTCGCGATGCCTATGAAGATTTGATGGGGGATTTTGTCGCAATCCAAAAAAACATAGATGAAGTATTAGGTTCTCTTGATACCGCCAAAAAGAAAGATATTGACAAATATAAACGTCAAGCAATGGTGATGGAAGACAAAATCAAACAAATTACATCTGAAAAAAATGTAACAGACAGTAAAAAGCTTAATGATAGAATAGAAATTAACGAAATAATTTTACAACGAGATTTGGCATCTGCCGAACGTGATGCCTTAAAAGAACAATTAAAAGAACTGGAAATAGCCGTTCAAAATATCAGAAAAGCAGAGTTAGAGGTTTTCAGCAAAGTGGAAGCCATTGCCGAAAAAGAAATTAAAAAAATTAAAAGCGCTTTTTCAAAAGCAAACAGCTCATTAAAGAAAAAAGGCCTATATTTTAATCCGTTAGCAAACTCTAAAAAACGTGATGCCAAAGGAGGAACTTTTATTCCGGCATCCGTTTCATCTCTTAATGACAAAGAAATTATAAATAAAATAAGCAATATTTATAAATCAGTTGATGATTTGGAATATTATCGTGAAATATTTAAAACTGTGCCGTTCGGAAAACCCATTTGGAGTTATTGGGTGAGTTCAAAATTCGGTGTAAGAAATGATCCGTTTAATTCAAAAAAAGCCGGTCATAAAGGTATTGACTTGGCATCAAGAACAGGAAATAAAATAAAAACTCAAGCTTCGGGAAAAGTTATACGAACAAAAATATCAAACAAAGGATATGGTAATCTGGTTGAAATTGATCACGGGAACGGTTTTACAACAAAATATGCTCACTTACATGTTATATATGTTAAAAAAGGTGATTATTTAGATGTTGGAGATGATATCGGAGAAGTAGGTTCAACCGGACGTTCTACCGGCCCTCACCTACATTATGAAATATTATATCGAGGCCATCCGGTTGATCCAATGCCTTTTATGCAAGTTAAATTATAAAAATATATAAAAAAAGGAAATTGTCATGAAAAAGCTAAAAAGACTGATATATTTAAAATTAGCACGTCGCTTAAGTAAAAGTACTACGGGAGCTCCGGTTCCGAGTATTGTTAGCGAAAACACCAAAATTATCGGCAATATTATGAGTGACGGAATTATACATATTGACGGACATGTTGAAGGTGATGTGTCTTGTGATGAACTAATAATCGGTATCAAAGGGGCTGTATGCGGATCTGTTACGACCAACAGCCTACAACTTTACGGAGCATTAAAAGGAAAAGCTTTTGTTGATAATTTATTTATTGCTAAATCGGCAAAATTAATCGGTGACGCAGTTCATAATACTATTGCTATTGAACCGGGGGCTTATATTGATGGACACTGCATGAGACAAGGTGATCCGATACCGGCAGAAGCACCAAAGCCTGATTTAATGTTGGTAGATAAAACAAAAAAAAATAAATCAGCCTGATATTTTATATATTTTTTAAGCCACTCATCAAAAGAGTGGCTTTTTTTGGCATAAAATTTGCATATAATTGCATGAGTTAATTTAAACAAGAGGACTGATATGACATTAGCAAGTTTTATTCCTTCGGTTTCAGGCTTAAATGCAATGAGCACTGCTCAACAAAGTGTTGCTGAAAATATTGTAAACATGAATACAACCGGATATAAACAGCAACAAACATTGTTTTATACATTATTAGGATCATCAGGAATAAATGCCGGATCACAAAGCGGTTTACACTCTTCTCGTGTCGATATTACAGGCGTTGATGCTTATAATCGCACAAATATTGATATTGAAGGAGTCGCCGTAGCCACGGGAAATACTTTTGACGTTGCCATAAACGGAAATTCTAATGCATTTTTTAAATTAAACGACGGATACGGAAATTATTTCTATACCCGAGCCGGTGACTTTAAAAAGTTAGCTCAAGACGGAAAAGCTTTTTTAGTATCTTCCGGCGGGTTGTATGTACAAGGATTTCAATCAATTAACGGAGAAAATGAGTTTTCTAACACAATTTCAGATATTGTTATTGAAGCACCAAATGTAATTCCTCAAAAAGCAACAACAAAAGCATCTGTCATTGCTAATGTTCCGGCAAGAGATATTGATAAAAGCATATACAGCATTCTCGTATATTCAGATAATTATGACGGTTCAAATTTAAGCCTTATATTTGACAGAGTAGAAGGTCATCACAATACGTGGAATATATCTTTCGGACTGGAAGACGGAAGCGCAACATCTAATACACAAACTGTTGTTTTTAATCCTGATGGAACTATTGCCTCTCCTAAAAATGTTGATATTGCATTAAATTGGAATGACGGATCATCAAGCAATATCAATTTGGACATTTCGCAAATGACACAGCTTGGAACCAATTCCGAAATTATAAGTATCCAACAAAACGGTTTCCCGTCAGGTAATTTAATTTCATTAGGATTTAACGAAGATGGAGTTTTAAGCGCCCGATACAGTAATGATAATGAAGTGATGATTGCCAAATTAGCAATTTCGGGATTTACCGCACCGGAAAATCTTTCGCCATATAATACTACTTTGTTTGAAGCAAATGGCGAAGTCGGTAATGAATTTTATATTACGACTGATGGTCTTATTGTTCCGGAATCGATAGAATCTTCTACAGTTAATTTAGAAGAAGAATTTGCTCGAATGATTACGGTTCAACGAGCATACAGCTTAAATGCTCAAAGCTTAACCGTTAATGATGAAATGCTTTCTCTATTAATCGATTTAAAGAGTTAAAAATGAGCTATTTTATTAAAATATTTTGGACAATTTGGAACTTTTGGTTCAAACTTCCCGACAAAATAAGATTTTTGCTTGTCGGAGGTTTTAATGCTTTAGTTCAATATTTGATATATATAAGCTTTTTATATTTTTGGAGTGAAGACAAATATCAAACTGCTCTTATTTTATCATGGATTATTTCTTCATTTTCGTCTTTTGCCACTCAAAAAATATTTGTTTTTTGCACTAAAGGAAAATTTATTGATTGGATTAAAGAATATATCAAATGTTTGGGAGTTTGGGTGGTATCTTATACTATAAATGCCGTTATTTTGGAAATATTGGTTAATTACTTTGTTATCAATCCTTATTTATCACAAATAATTGCAATTACTTGTACGACAATATCAAGTTATATATTATTCAAATATTTTGCATTTAGACATAAAAAAAGAGCCGGATAATTTATCCGGCGTCTTTTTAATTGTTTTTCTTATTTAGATTTTTTGCTTGAAGCTTTTTTAGCTGTTGTTTTTGCTTTTAATACAATAGTTTTTTTAGCAGCTGTTTTTGAAGATGCAGCTACCTTTACAGTTGCTTTCGGAGCTGATGCCGGTTTCAAAATGATTGATTTAGCATTTTTAATGCTGATTGGTTTAACTTCTTTTTTCTTCGGCATCAAAACTTTCAAAGAAGCAGATGCTTTTTTAGGAGCCTTCAACTTGAATGATGCTTGAGAGGCTAATTGATTGATTGCGGCATCCCAATCGCTCAAACTTGTGTTAGCCTGACAACCGTTGTTTTTCCAAATAAAATAAGCTGCTTCACGAATAGCATCTTCATTAAAATTATACATTATAGTTCTCCTAAAAATTAATATTACGTTTCTGTGATTGCAGTTATAGAAGCTAATAGTTAATATTTAGTTTATCTAAATTAAGTTTTATAAAAAAATAACAAATAAAAACTATAATTTTTCTTAATCCATTTTTCATTAAATTCAGATATTATAAATAAAATTAAAAAAATCAGGAAAGATCATGAAATTATATCACTATATTACAAAGCCTAATAATGCTTTAGAAGAAGGCATTTTATCTTTTGCCAAAAATCCAAATGCTGATTTACAATATTACTATAAGCGTAGTGGCAAAACAACACATGAAGGTATTGTAAATTGGTTTGAAAATTGTTTTAAAGGCAGAAGTCGTGGTATCAGAGGCTTTTCTGAACCAATTAAATGGACTGAAAAATCATTATCTTTAAAGAAATTTATTGAAAATGCCGATATGTTTTCTATTGATTTAGATGCTTTAGATAAAGATGGGCTATTAGAAGCAGTGTATGTCAGCCCGTCTGTTATAGATGTTCCGACATTGAAAGAACTATGGGAATCTGACGAACTTTTAATAAAATTACATGATTACAAAGATATAAGTACAAAACCCATTGATTGGAGTGTCTGCGATGATGAATTAGGACATCGTTTTGCTTATGTTCCTTACTATATTATCATTGTAAAAGGAGGTATTATTCCTCCCAAGTATATAAAAAAAGAATGGACGCATTTTGTTTGTAAAAAGCGGGAGTGACGGGGCTTTTCTTGCTCATAAGCTCGTTCCTCGCTAAATCGCTTCGGTCACTCGTTTTGTAATATTCGTTTCGCTTCGATTTATCTC
>JAZQZB010000035.1:0-8779 GCA_045633825.1 Alphaproteobacteria bacterium
GACAACAGCAAGCAGCAACTCCTTGGCTCACAGAACGACATGGCTACGTCCGACTTATTATACGAGTTTTTCCAAAATTTCCTCCGAAATTTCCGCATTATGATACACCTTCTGAACGTCGTCGTCATCTTCCAATGCATCAATAAAATCAAGAAATTTTTGAGCTACTTCAACATCGGTAATATCAGTTTTAACCATCGGCTTCCAATCCAAACGAGAAGCTGACGGAGTACCATACTTAACTTCCAAAGCTTCTGTTACCATATTCAAATCATCAGGCAAGGTTTCAATTTCATGATGTTCATCATCACTTGCCACATCATTAGCACCGGCTTCCAAAGCAGCTTCAAACATTGCATCAGCTTCTGCTGCAACCAAAGGATATTGAATATAACCGATTCGTTCAAAATTAAATGCTACAGAACCTGTTTCCCCCATAGCACCGCCACGTTTACCGAATATTGTTCTTACATTACCTGCAGTACGATTTTTATTATCTGTCAAACACTCAACGATAACGGCAACTTTTCCCGGTCCGAAACCTTCATAACGAGTAGCAACATAATCATCACCACCGGCTGTTTGGCTTGCTTTAGCGATTGCTCTTTCAATATTATCTTTAGGCATACTTTCAGCTCTGGCCGCAGCAATAGCCAAGCGCAATCTCGGATTTTTATCAGGATCAGGCATACCTGATTTAGCTGCCAAAGTAATATCTCTTGCCAATTTTGCAAACATTTTAGCTTTTTTAGCATCTTGAGCACCTTTGCGGTACATAATATTCTTAAACTGCGAATGTCCTGCCATTTTTAATACAACTCCTTAAAAAATATTCAAATTTTAAGGAGTTATACAACAATGGTTTATTTAGTGCAAGATTTTTTTATTAAAAATCCTATTTTGATATCAACCTCATCAAATCATTATAACTTATTATTTCCGGCAAAACTATTCCATCGGGATATTTTTTAGAAAATAAAACATAAAAAGGAAGACCGGATCTTCCGAATTTTTGCATAAATTTCAAAACATGAGGCTGATATCTGGTCCAATCAATATCAACAACAAAAACCCCGTTATTTTCAAATTCATTTTTTACATGTTCAACTGAAAATGTTGTAAAATCATTATATTTACAGGTCAAACACCAATCAGCCCCGACCTTAAGTAAAATCTGATTATCATTTTTCACAAGACCGTCTATAAACACAAAATCAAGTTTTGTTTTATAATTTTCTTCAACATATTTTTGTCTGTTTTTAGCGGCATATCCCACATCAATAACGCTCAAACCAATCACACAAGATACAATCGCGATAAGTAAGACCTTAATTTTCTTATAAACAATTATTCTTTCTTTTTTATCTTTTATTTTATTTATTTCTATTTTTAAAACATTCCAAAAATATAAAATAAACGCCATAATAACAAGATACCCTATCCAATGCCATATTTGCGACATACTTGTTTGAGCAACAACAATACTTAACAACCATCCTATCGTTATCAATAACAACAAAATCATCAATGAATTAATTCGTTGCATCCACTTTCCCGGTTTGGGAAAATAAAGTGCCGTTTTAGGGAATAACGCAACCAAAATATATGGTGTTGATAATCCCAAACCGACAAACATAACTGTTAAAATAATAGTTTTAATATTACCGGCCAAAGCAATTCCAAAAGCTGTTCCTAAATATGGAGCCATACACGGAGTTGACAACAGCACTAAAAAAACCCCATTAAAAAATTCAAATACACTGCTTTTTTCAAATTTTTTTATCTTATTATCAACTTTAGTAACCTCAATCTCAAAAAATCCGCAAATATAATAAAAAAAGAATATAACAATCCAAAGAATTACAACCAAAAAATAAATATTTTGAAATTGCATTCCCCAACCTATTGCACGCCCGAACCACTTAATTACGGATAAAATAAACGCAATTACGGCAAATGAGGTCCAAATACCGGCAACATTCAATACAAAATTCTTTCGAATTTTGACAATATCAAGCTTATCTAATTTTACATAATTAAACAATTTTAAAAACAAAACAGGAAACACACATGGCATCAAATTAAGCAACAATCCGCCTACAAAAGCAAACCATAAAACTCCCCATGACATTGTAGCGCCTTCAACATCGAAAGCCGACATTTCTTTCACGACTTGTTTATGAATATAATTTTTTGTTCTGTTTGTTGATACCCAAAAAGATATTTCTTTACCCAAAGGATTAAATGTACTATCCTTCAAATCAAATCGTACAACAACATTTTTTTCATTTAAACTAATTCTTTGTCGTGCAAAATATTTTGCCTCATTGCCGATAATAAACATATCAAATCCGGCATCATCCGGTGTCTCCACATCTATTCTTAATGTCCCCAAAGACCCATCATCTTTCTTTTCCCAAACCAAATTACCGAATTTATATTTATCTTTATAAAAATCATCGGGAACATTCATTAAAGTTGAAACCACGTATGACGAATACAACGTATCTTCAACTTTTTCACTTGTCTTTAATTTTAATCCCGGCTCTAACAATACACGTTCACAAACATTTTTCAAACATACAGACGCACTCAAAGATGCTTTTATCAAAACATCTTTTGTTTTATCCTTAACTTTACCTCTGAAATATATCGGAAATTTTGAAGCATAGACCAACATATTCACTCCGTTTTTATCTTCAATTTGTTGCGGAGAAACAAATTTAATTTCTATGTCTTCTATATTTTCTGATTTTTCCAAACTTACATTAATTTGTTTTTCTTTGCCATAACCACTAAACAACAAAACATTTTTATTTTCTGCCTCGACTAAAATAACTCCTTGAATATCGCCATTTTTATCCGTATATTGATGTTTTGAAAGAATTATGGCTTTAACTTTATTTTTTTCAGCATCCACCTTCATTTCCGGTGTTTTATACACTTCATTTTTTATTTCGGAAAAATATAAATTAAACAATTCCTTCCATTTTTTTTCAATTATCAATTTTCTATACTTTTCCATTTTTTGGGAAGGCAATTCCAAATTATGATCTTTGGCATATTTTTCTTCAGCCGATAAAACATCTTTTTCTTTTCCCGAATATGCTACAACTTTTTTAAAATCTTTAATAACTACCGGATTATCACTTTTAATATACTCTTCACTTTCTCCCATTTCATATTGATCATCACCGACAACCAACGGCAGCTCTATATTAGTAATCCAGTTTATAGCTTTTTCTTTAACATTCTTATATATTCGATAAGCTTTTACTCCGTTACGAACATATCCTTCCCACTCTTTTGATTTAACATCATTAAAATTTTTATATTTATTTTTTAAATCTTCACTAAAATCTTTATTAATTGTTTTATCTACCAACAGATCATCATATTCTTTTACATCTTCAATATAATTTTTGGTCATTTCCCAAAATTTTAAAATGAAACCGTTTCCTGTTTCTGCTTTTTCTTCCGAATATTCTTTCAAATCAAGATAAACATTACCATATTCTTCAGCTTTTAAAAAGCCGACATTCCAAAAACAAACGAACAGCAAACTATAAAATACAAATTTCTTAAGCATTTTTTACCATTAAAATTGATTTTAACCAAATATTTCCTATATTATAGATAAATATTGTATATATAAGGTTAACTTTACTAAAATGCTTATGGTATAAAATGAACGAAATAAATATAAACAATCTTACCGGAAAATGTCTTATTGCCCCACCTGATACTGATGGAGAATTTGCACAAAGCGTAATATATATATGCTCTCATGGCAAAGACGGAGCTATGGGATTTATTATTAACCATCGCTTAAAAGAATTTTCCTTTTCCGATTTAGCTGTAAAACTTCCCTTTTCCGTCAAAGATCAAAGTCTTCCCATAAATTTATATCATGGAGGACCTCTTGATAAAACCAAAGGTTTTATTTTACATTCCGATGAATATCAAATTTCCGACAGTATATCAACCGGTGGAGGCATAGCTGTTTCATCATCATTAGAAGTATTACAAGACATCGCTTTGGGCAAAGGCCCGAAACAACGTATTATTGCACTTGGTTATGCAGGATGGGCTCCCGAACAACTTGAAAAAGAAATATTAAATAATCAATGGCTTATTATTGATGCAAACAAAGATTTGATATTAGATGAAAAAGATACTTCAAAATGGAAAATAGCATTATCTTCTTTAGGGATTAACAATATCAATTTTTCCAACACTTACGGACACTCATAAATCAAAAGTTGTACAAATTTTTAACACACAACATCATAATTTTACTATGTTGAAAACTAAAACTTTTCCTTTTAAATTATTTTATGAAAACAACAAAAGGAGGAAAAAATGAATACCAAAAAAGAAACAATAATCTATGATGTTGTCAGTGATAACCTTGCTTTAATGAGCAAAATATACCAAAGTTTCGAAGCTTTAGAACAAACCCTCGGCGATCTTCAAATGGAAGAAGCTTTATTCATGACTTATGCGGCCAAAAAATCTTTTGCCAACAGCATAGCAAAACACGACACCCGTCATCACCTAAAACACTAAAACTTATTAAAAAATATTACATTTTTTTCCAAATTGTACCATTCGGACCGTCTTCTAAAACTATACCGCGATCTTTCAGATCATTACGAATTTTATCGGCTAGAGCGTAATCTTTATTCTTTTTTGCTGTTGCGCGTTGTTCTATAAGAGTTTCTATTTCTTGAGCCTCGTCAGACGCCTCACCCTTAAACCATACTTCAGGGTCTAGCCATAAAATTCCCAACAAATCGGCCGATTTCAGTAACAATGATTTATATTTTACCTTATCTTCCAAAGTTTCAGCTTTGTTTAATTGATTAACCAAATCATGAATATAACTCAAAGCCAACGGCGTATTCAAATCATCTTCCAAAGCCTCAATAATTCTTACATCTGCTTTAACATTTTCATCCAAAGCAACATCTTTTACTTGTAACAAAGCATTATAAAATTTATCTAAATTTTGCTTTGCCGCATCTAATCCGTCAAAAGTAAAATTAAACGGCTGATGATAATGAGTTGTTAAAAACAACAGACGAAGAGCTTCTGCCGGATGTTTTTCCAATATTTGATCAACAGTATAAAAATTGCCCAAAGATTTAGACATCTTCACACCGTCAACCATAAGCATACCGCCATGCATCCAATAACGGGCAAAAGTATCATTCGGAAAAGCACATAACGATTGAGCACATTCATTTTCGTGATGAGGGAATATTAAATCCGAACCCCCACCATGAATATCAAATGAATTACCCAACAATTTAGAACTCATAGCCGAGCATTCCAAATGCCAACCCGGTCTGCCGTATCCCCAAGGGCTGTCCCACCCCGGTTGATTTGCATCCGACGGCTTCCACAAAATAAAGTCAGCCGGATTCTTTTTATAATCGGCAACTTCGATTCTGGCACCTGCTAACATTTCTTTCATCGAACGACCGGACAAAAAGCCGTAATTTTTCATTGAATCAACATCAAACAACACATGTCCTTGTGCTTCATAAGCATGACCATTCTGAAGTAACAACTTAACAATTTCTATCATTTCATTGATATATTCGGTTGCTCTCGGTCTATGATTCGGCGACAAAACATTAAGCTTTGCCATATCATCAATATACCACTGATATGTTTGTTCGGTAATTTCACGAATGGATTTGCCGGTTTCTTTGTGTTTATTTAAAATCTTGTCATCAACATCAGTAATATTCGAAACATAAGTAACCTTATCCTTACCGAATTTATTCATCAAAACTCGATAAAAAACATCAAAAACCACCGAAGTTTTTGCATTACCTAAATGAGCTCTGTCATAAACTGTCGGACCGCAGACATACAAACGAACATTGTTCTCATCTATCGGTACAAATTCTTCTTTACGACGCTTTAAGGTATTAAACAAAAACATTTTCTCACTATCCCATTAAAATAAAAAATTAAGCCTTATTTCCTTTAAGTCTGTTAACAGCTCTGTTACGTCCGATAAACGGTAACAATACTTTCAGTTCCGGACCGTTTTCTTGAGCTGTTAAAGCTTTTCTTATCGGATGAAACAAATCCTTACCTTTTTTAGAAGTATTTTCCTTAACCGAATTCATCCAAATTTGATAAGTGTTATTATCCCAAGGTTCTTGCGGTAACAGATCAGCCGCCATAGAAGTCAGTTTCAAATCTTCCGTCTCCGGAACTATTTCTTCATAACAAACTTTGTGCCACTTTTCAGCCTCGGCAACGGTATCCAAATTGCCTTTAACAGCTTCCCAAAAATCTTTAGCAACGTTCACTCTGTCAGCAATTTTTTCAAAAGGCAGTTGACGAACAAACTTATGGTTAAAGATTTTCAACTCTTCTTCATCAAATTTCGGCTGCGAACGACCAATTTTATTAAAATCCAACGAATTAGCCAAAGTTTGCAAATCAAAAAACGGTTCAATAGCTTCCGATGTTCCGAGTTTTGCCAAAAACGAACAAATTGCCATATTCTCAACACCGTCAGCACGCAACTCTCTCACTCCCAAAGAACCCAAACGCTTTGAAAGTTTACCTTCTTTACCGGTCAACAACGGCAAATGCGCAAACTCGGGAACCTTACCTCCCAAAGCCTCAAACATCTGAATTTGAGAAGCTGTATTTGTAACATGATCTTCACCGCGAACAATATGAGTAATTCCAAAATCAACATCATCAATAACCGAAGGCAAATGATACAAATAACTGCCATCCTCTCTGATAATCACCGGATCAGCCAAATTAGCCGCATCATAAGAAATTTTACCTCTGATAAGGTCATTCCATTCAATAGTTCCCTCAACCAACTTAAAGCGATAGTGCGGTTTGCGACCTTCTGCCTCATAGCGAGCAATATCTTCTTGCGTCAATTTTAAGGCCCCTCTGTCATAAATCGGAGGTCGGCCTTGCGCCATAAGTTTTTTACGCATAACCTCCAACTCTTCGGCAGTTTCATAACAAGCATAAATTCTGCCTTCTTGTTTTAATTTAGCAACAACTTCATCATATCTTTTTATTCTGGCAGATTGTCTGGCTTCTTCACTCCAATTCAAGCCCAACCATGTCAAAATATCACGAATGGCATCTTCATATTCTTGTTTTGAACGAGCCACATCAGTGTCATCGATTCTCAACATAAACTCACCACCGAGTTTTTTAGCTAACAACCAGTTAAAAACCGCTGTACGCGTATTTCCGATATGCATCCAGCCCGTCGGAGACGGAGCAAATCTAACCTTTACATTACTCATAAATTAAAAACCTTATAACATATTATCAAAATAAAAACTTCGCTTAAGACTATATTGTTTTATCTTCAATTTCAAGGGATTTTTGTTGCGAAGAAGCTTTTTGCTTCAAATTTTGTTCCATTGTCAATGTTATATCTGTCAAATCTTCCAAAAACCAATCAATTTCATCATCAACTTGCGCTATCATTTCATAAAATTTACTGCGATAAGACAACAACAAACTACTTTCGGCAACCTTAACATCAACAATTTTTATTTTGTCCGAAACATCATGTAGTCTGAAAGAAACCGTAATTTTTTGAGTTTCTTCTCCCAAACCGAATTCCACATTTGCCAAAACATTGGTATATTCCCCCTCAATATTTGCTCCTACAATGGAATAAACGATATTTTTAGCATATTCCAACGGCAAAGTTTTATAAAACGCCAAACCATATCTTACAAAAATTTTTTCATAAGATTTTTTTTGTTGAGGTGTCATTGTACGCCAATATTTTCCTACAAGAAATTTACTTATATACTCAATATCAACATATTCTAAAATCATTTCATCCAATATTTGATATCTTTTTGCCAAATTTTCTTCTTGAAAAACTTCAAGAAGTTCTTTTCCTTTAGTTTCGGCAAACTTTATTGCCTCATCACTATTCACCGGTTTGGCACAAACATTCACCGAAGACAAAAATATAATACAACATGTGATAAAATGCAAAAATATATTACTTTTCATAAATTTTACCTTTATAATACAATCATATTTATATTAAGCATAACAACAAATGGTTAAAAAAATGAAACTAAAACTTTTATTTTTAAGTATCTGCGCAATATTTATATCAAACAACATATTTGCACAAGAAATACTTCTCAACGATATAAAAGCTCGTCAATACATCATTTGCGGAACAAGTGCCGACTACACATCTTTAGCTTATAAACAAAACAACCGTTATGAAGGTTTCGATGCTGATATTTGTCGTGCCTTTTCAATGGCTATTTTCGGAGATACGGAAAATTTTAAAATACTGCCGCTCAAACGAAAAGATATCGGCAAAGCTCTGAATTCCGGAAGTATCGATGTCATGCTGGGACATTTATCTTTATCTTCGACCGAAGAAACTGAATTTAATATCTTACCCATAGATATCTTATACTATGATAAACAAATTTTTGTATCTCGCATTCAAACAGATGCATCCGCAATGACCGAATTTGCCAAAAACAAAGTTTGTGTCTTAAAAGATTCTAACGCTTCGAATTTTCTTAATGAATATAATCAAAAACATGCACTGGGCTTCAAAATTTTAGAATTTCCAAGCTTACTATCTCTTAAAGAAGCTTTCTACACCAATCGTTGCGAACTAGCCTCGGACAGCGAAATTTTTATAAAAGACATTGTTCAAAATATCAAAACAAGTCAACCGACTCAAATATTACCCGAAATTATAACTAACACAAGTCGGAGGCCAAGC
>JAZQZB010000036.1:0-26894 GCA_045633825.1 Alphaproteobacteria bacterium
ATGAAAAGGTTGTTGATGCCGATTTTGAAGAAGTAAAATAAGACTTTTTTGCTACAAGGAAACCCCGTCTTATTAAAGGCGGGGTTTTTCTTATTTGTCTTTTATGACAATATCCAATTTTTTGTTATAAAATGTCAGTAAGTGGAAATATTTATCAAAAGCAACTTTATTGCCTTTTTCAATTTCGTTTATTGATTTTATTGATAAATCACTATGAAGAGCCACATCTGCCGTTGTTATTCCTTTTTCTGTACGGATTTCTTTTAATTTTTGCCCCAATATTTTTAATATTACGGTACGAAAAGATTTATTCATAGTTCATAAACTCCCTTTTGATTTTGTTAAAACAAAACCGCCTTTTAAATCAAAAAAAGGCGGGGAGTTAACGACTGTCCAACGCAGTCCGAGTTATTCGAGCAAAAGCCTTATTTCCTCGGCTCCCCAAAAGGAGAGAAGGTTGTTGGATACGGAGCCGTTACACTCCGCAAAGGCAACTCGTCCTTGCAAGATTTAAGGTAAATTATTTTTTCTGCTTTAGCAAGTTTTTTAATTAAGAAATATCAATTTCTTCTAAAATACAATCAAAACTTTTATTTTTTGGCGAGCAAGCATATGCTCCGATATCAATTACTTGTCGTATATGAAGGTGGTTTATTAATCGTATTTGTTTATATTCTTTGTCTTCAAGAGAATAAAAAACAATAAAATTAGCGCCTCTGCGTTTTATTTTAAAATAAATGGTTTGGGTGTCTTCTTTTAAGTCAATAATCGACCAGTCGCAAGCGCCGTTATTCGCTACAACTACACCTATTTGTGCGTTATCATCAGATGTCGGTAAAATTCCGGCTTTAATCCAATTTTTTGCATCCGATTTAATCATTAGTCCGCATTGTGAAGCTTCTCTAAATTGATCAAAGGACCATTTTGTTGTTAAGCAAAAATCTCCTTCTTTGACGCAAGCAAAAAAATGTCCGTCATCTTTTGCAATATTAAAAGAGCTGTTCTGCCAAAAATCTGTTTGAGGTTTTGTTGTTATTAACAAACCTTTTTCAATAAATTCAACATTTTTCGGTTCGTTAATCCAATTAAAATTTCTTATTTTTTCTAAAAGCATTAAAAGTTCCTAATATTTTCGTCGGGTAGATTTTTTAGTGTTTTTTCTAATTCTGCATTTTTTTCTTTTGGCATAACGACGCTTAAAACTACTATTTGATCGCCGCCTTTAATTCCTTTACCTTTAAGTCGTAATTTATCGCCGGTTGAAGCATAAGCCGGAATATTTAATGCTACTTTTCCCGATATGGTCGGAACGGTAATTTTTGCGCCTAAAATTGCTTCTTTTAAAGTTATGGGCAATTCCATTAAAATTGTTGTATCTTCTAAAGTAAAGTATGGGTGCTTTTTTACATTTAGAGTAATTAAAACATCGCCGTTTGCGCCACCGGTATAACTTTGTTCTCCCAGACCTTTAAGTCTTAACATTTGTCCGTCAACAGATCCTTGAGGAATTGTAACATTGATATTTTTACCATTTAGATTAACGGTTTTTTTGTCTCCGTTTACGGCTGTTAAAAAGTCAATCTTCATGGTGTAGTTTATATCATTACCTTTACGAGGTTTTGCATGCCTTGTGCTTGAAAAGCCGCCGCCAAAAGGATTATTATTGCCGGCACTGGAAAATTTTGAAAAAATATCGCTTCCGAAAATATCCGAAAAATCAAAAGAAGCTCCGTTTCCGAAGGGGTTTGAGCCATAAGATTGATATCCTCCGTTACCGAAAGGATTTTCTCCTCCGAACCCGCTTGCGCCAAATCCGGTAGGTTTTCCGTCAGAATCAATTTCGTTATTATCGTATTTTTTGCGTTTTTCTTTGTCGCCTAAAATATCATATGCGCAAGAAATTTCTTTAAATTTTTCTGCAGCATCTTTATTATCTTTATTTAAATCCGGGTGATATTTTCGGGCAAGTTTGCGATATGCCAACTTTATTTCATTTTCTGACGCGCTTTTTGATACACCTAATATGCTATACAAATCTTTTTTCATGATTAAAACTCAAAATAAAATGGTATATGCAAATATATAGGCTAATAAAACTATTTTTGCAAGTTTGGTTTAGTGGCAAATAAATGTTGCGTGACGACGATTATCCGGTCGAGTTATGATTTTGTGTAATAATGCTTGTTTTTTATTAGCTTTTTCATGGCAATAAACAGCAGCAATTCCGGCGACTTCGTCAATACGAACATTTGAATAATCATAAACAACATGTGAAGACGAGCTTTCGACAACGTTGATATGAGCAGCCAAATAATTATAATCAGGTTCTTCATAACTGAATAAACCGTGACATGCCGTTAAAAAAAACAAAGCGGCAAAAATAAGCTTTTTCATTAATCTTTCTCCTGAATTTTGACCTTTTTCTTGCCAGAATATTCTTTTGAGGGAATGGTTGGTTCTGATAAACCTTGTACTTTTTGTCCGCCTTTTGCATCTATAACTTTTTTACGCATTTTATTAATGCTTAAATGAAATTTTGCAAATTTATCGTCCATAGTTTCCTCGTTAAACAAAATTTTAGATAGTTAAATGATATATCTAATCCGTTAAATATTGTTTAATTCAATTCGTTATAAATGTCTTTTCCTGCTTTTATCAAAATTTTATATATTCTTTCGTTTGTGGAGTTTTTTGAACGACTGTTTGAAAGTTTGTTCATCATTCTGTTTAATTTTTGTTTAAATCTTTCATTTTCTCGTAAACTTTCCAATTCTGAAAGATTTTCTTCATCATTTATCTTAAAATCAGCCACAGCTTTTAATGTTGCAATATAGGCAGCTTCTTTTTGAGAAGCTAATTGTGCTTTTGCACAAGGAATTTGAATTAAAAAAGCAAATAAAATCAAATAAAATATTTTCATTTTTGAAATTTCCTTAATAAAAGGTTGTTTTAGTTGTTATAATATTTATACTATAAGCAACAGATTCCAATGACTATAAAATTTTGAAAGTTATTAAATATGAAAAAGACGTTATGGGCTTTACTTGATGACAGAAAAGGCAGTGTCGGTCAAGCAAAAGGTATTATGGAAGCTCTAAAAGATAATATGGAAATTACGGAAAAACAAATTGAATATACTAAATTCGGTTCTTTACCTAACTGGATAAGGGGGCGCACAAAAATAGGATTGGATATTAAAAAATCAGATAATTTGAGTAAAGATTTTCCGAATATAATTCTTTCAACATCTCGTAGGACATTGCCTGTTGCTCGTTATATAAGAAAGTTGTCCGGAAATACTTCAAAAATAATTCAACTTATGTATCCCAGCGAAGGTGTGGGAATAAAAGATGTTGAGATTTATGTCGTTCCTGCGCATGATAGCGATTCTAAACAAAAACATGACAAAGCATTTGTTATTACGGGGGCTCCGACACGAATATTTAAGGAAAAAATCCCTCAAATTGCAAAAGAATGGGAGCCGATATTTGCCAATCTTCCGAAACCGTGGATTTCTGTTATTGTCGGCGGTGCGATAAAAGGGAAACCGTGGCCGGAGGAAGAAGCCGAAAAGCTTGTTTATAATATAAAATCAATTCATGAAAAAATCGGCGGCTCGATTCTCATTACCACTTCAAGACGCACCGGTGAGATTCCGCAAAATATTATAATGGAAGGTTTGAAAGATATTCCTAAATATACATATATTTGGGGCGAAAAGAAAGAAAATCCTATAATGGGTTTTTATGCTTGTGCCGATTTAATTATTGCAACGGCTGATTCGGTATCAATGTGTTGTGAAGCTTGCGGAACAGGGCATCCTGTCTTGTTGTATAAAGGAATAAATTGGTTGCCTAAAAAACATATGCGATTTGCTATGTCTTTGATACGACAAGGATATGCTCAAGATGTTTGTTCGCCGGATGCTTTGTTTTTTAAACCAGAAAAAACATTAAATCCGTCCATTGAAATTGCTCAAAAGATATTAGAAATCGCCGGTTAAAGAATCATTGTTTTCAACTTTTGTGTAGTCATCTGCAAAGAAGTTTTCTTCTTTTTCTATTTTAGTATTTTTTAAGGCATTTAAAGGGTTATCTTTTCGTATGGCAACACATTTTTGGAACATGCGTCCGAAATATGTTGTTTTGCGCCACGAAAACTGACTTCTTAAAGAAGTTTCGACATAAGAACTTATATCTCTATCCCATAATCTTTCAACAAAAGGGTGTTTTAATCTGTTGTACATTCTTACTAAATAACGCAACGGATGATAAAATAAAGGGGTATGCCAATCGATAAAAACAACTTTTCCGCCTTTGCCTACGAGGCTTAATGCATTATTTATTACTTTTTGTTTTGAAGCCGAAGGCATTTGAGAAAGCAGCATGAAACAAATAACCGTATCATAAAGAGTATCGGATTTAAATGATCTGGCATCTTCATGTAAGAAACTTAAGTTGATAAATTCTTTGGAATATTTGTTTGAGGCTCGTTTTATTTCATTTTCGCAAATATCTAAAATATTATATTTGGATAATGTTCCGATATTTAAAGCTGTTTCTTTTATTTGGTACCCGAAAGAAATTCCTAATTGTAAAACATCGGTATTTGGTTTTATTTCTTTGTTTAATGCTTTTACTAATGTTTCATACTGAAAAAAGGTACGTTTGTTACAGGCAAAAAATGAATCTTCTTTTTTGCAAACATCAGGATTGTTATATATGTGACCATATATAAAATCAAGATAAGCCGGCAGTTTTTTAGTTATTGGATTAATATTCATTTTTTTGTTCTTGTAAAATTTCGATTACTTTTAATATACTTTTTTGGTAACAATCTTTGCTTTCAACAATAAGCTGTGAAATTTTATTTTTTCGATTGTTCAGCAGATTATCTTCTATTTTGGTACATATTTTAGAAAAATCTTCCATTCCGAAAACAAGACTGCTGGATCTCCAACAATGAAAAATTCGACTTTTTTCTGTGTCGGAAACATTGTGCATTACATCCCAAGATTTATTAGATTGAGCTAAATAATCTTTAAGCAATCCTTGCATTTTGCTTTTTCCGAAAATATTTAAATATTCATAAAGTTGTTTTTGATTTATATTAGTCATGATTACTTAATATTCCTAAATTAGTTGCTTGGGTTACGGCCCCTGTTCGATTATATACGTTAAGTATTTTTAAAATAGCTGTAACATGAAGTTTTATGGTTCCTTCGGTTAATCCCAAATCAAAAGCAATCTGCTTGTTTGAATGACCTTTGGCAATAAGTTTTAAAACTTCAAGTTGTCGAGGAGACAATATTTTGATTTTTTCTTTAATATCTGCATTTTCTGATAAAATATCAATTTGTTCAAGTTCTCGGAAAGAAGCTCCGTTAGTTTCTTTTAATAATTCGGCGGGGATATAAACTCCTCCTGATAAAACTAAATTTATGGCAGAAATAATAACAGCATTTGAAGAGGTTTTCGGGATATATCCTGAAGCTCCCAAATCTAAAGTTTTTTGTACTATTTCTCTTTCAAAAACAGCCGATAAGATAATAATTGGTGTTTCCGGTAATTTATCATGAATTTCTTTTAATGCATCAAGCCATATTTTTCCGGGCATTGCTAAATCTGTTAAAATTAAGTCAAAAGAAGAATCTTTGTTTACTATATTTAACATTTCAGTGTAGTTTTTGGCTTTTACCAATTCGGCATCGGGACTAAAATCATGTAAAATGATTTCCAGTCCTTTTAAGAAAAGTTCATGATCGTCAGCAATTAGTATTTTCATATTTTTTTACCTTACTAAATCCAATCGCCATTGCAAGCTTGCCAAACAGACAGTGCCGAAATAACGGCCGTTTCCGCTCTTAATATTCTTGGTCCCATAGAAACACTTTCTACAAAAGGAAAGGTTTCGATAAATTTTTTTTCTTCTTCACTGAAACCGCCCTCGGGTCCTACAAGAATAGCCGCGTATTTGTTTCTGTTTTTGCAAAAGGCTTCGGCAATTTTTTGGTTGCCTTTTCTTTCGTTCATAAAGAATATGGTTCTATTATTATCCCAATTGTTTAAAATATCTTTTAATTTTGAAATTTTTTCAATTTTAGGTACACTTAACCGTTCACACTGTTCGGCAGCTTCAATCGCTTGAGATAGAAGTCTTTCGTCTTTTATTTTTTCCGTATTTGTAAATTGTGTAATAACCGGAATAATTTTTGTAACGCCGAGTTCTGTCGCTTTTTCAATAACAAAATCGGTATTATCTTTTTTCAAAGGTGCAAATAAAATCCATAAATCCGGAATATTTTCATTGTTTTTAATTAATTGCTGCGGTTCGATTAAAGAGTTTTTTTTATCAATTTTTATAATTTTGCTTAAAAACTCTCCATTACGCTCATTAAAGCACGAAATAACATCTCCTTCTTTGCAACGCATAACGTTACATAAGTAATGAGATGCCTTTGCATTAAGCTCACAAGGACAAGAAAGTATCAGATCAGAATCAATATATAGGCGAATATTTTTAACAAAGATCATGAATTATATGGACGATGTAATGGTTAACTCTTTCGATTCTTTAATATGACCTTTGCTGTTGTAAATATCAAAATAAATAAAGTAAGTAAAATCTTTTGGATTTGTTGTTACTTTATATTTTAATATTCGAGAAGAACCAACAACTTCATTTGAAAGTAATTGCACTTTTGGAGAGCTCGGTTGTATTTTCCAAGAATGATTTGGTCTTTCTTTTAATTTTATTTCGATGTAGCTGTCTTCTTTTAATGTTATTTTAACGGAATCTGCATTTGTTAAATCTGCTGTTTTTGTCGGTAAAGTATCCATAACCGGTTCAGGCACTTTTTTTAATGCAGGTTTAGTTGCTTTATTCTTGTTGCTTTTTTTCTTATGTCTGACAGAAGATGTTTCAACAATATTACTGTAAGATAATGCATTCGAAACAGATTGTTTAACTACTGCACCGGCATTAAAACTGAAAAGTAAAGTAAATGATAACAATAAAAACTTCAACATGGCGGCTCCTGACGTAGATAAATGTGCACACTTTAAAAATATATTTTCCAATATTTATTATATTGGTTATTTTCAATATAGTAAAGTGAAGTTTTCGTTACAAAATAGTATTTTGAAAGGTTTTTCAATGATTATAACCATAGACGGGCCGGCCGCAGCAGGAAAAGGGACACTTTCTCAAAAATTGGCAAAAAAATATAATTTGGCATATTTTGATACAGGAATGATATACCGAGCAGTCGGATTAGATTTAATTTTAAATAAAATTGATCCGGAAAATGATGAAAAAGCTTTGGATTCTGCAAAAAATATGACATTTTCCAAAATGATGGAATTGTCCGGACATGCGGATTTTCGTTCTAATTTGGGAGGTCAGGCCGCATCTAAAGTTGCCGCTAAAACTCCGGTTCGTCAAGCCTTGCTTAAAATGCAGCAGGATTTTGCTCTTGATCCGCAATTTGCCGACGGCACAAAGGCGTCCGGCGTGGTTTATGATGGACGAGATACCGGAACTGTTGTTTGTCCCAATGCCGATATAAAGATTTTTATTACGGCATCTCCGGAAATCAGAGCAATGCGTCGTCATAAAGAATTTATCGAAAAAGGTCTCGATTCGGATTATAATGACGTGCTGGCTCAAACTAAAGAAAGAGACTTGAGAGATTCTTCCAGAGCCTCGGCTCCGCTAAAACCGGCAGATGATGCTTTTATCATTGATACGTCAGATATGTCTGTAGATGATGTCTATAACAAAGTTTGCGAAATAATAGCGGACAAAAAATAGTAAATTTTACTTGAAATATAAATATTTATGTGTATAAATAGCCTCACTTGAGCAAGTGTGGTGCGCAACCTTGCCTTGTTTTTTAACCTCGCACAAGTCCGCCGAATTTTTATTTCTATCGGGTCTGGCAATTTTTGAAATATTTAAATTTATGACAAATACTGAATTTAAAATCCCTGAAACAAACGAAAACTTTGAAGAATTGTTAAATGAACAATTCGGTGATAACGGTATTACCGGTTCTGTTGTTAAGGGAACAATTATCCGTGTAACACCTGATTTTGCAACTGTTGATGTCGGTTTGAAATCAGAAGGTCGTATTCCTCTTCGTGAATTTGGCCAAAATCCTGAAATCAAAGTTGGTGATGTTGTAGAAGTATATGTTGATCGTTATGAAGATCGTGACGGTAACATTGTGCTTTCTCGTGAAAAAGCTCGTCGCGAAGAAGCTTGGGTCGATTTGGAAAAATCGCTTAATGCAGGCGAAAGAGTTAACGGTGTTATTTTCGGCCGTGTAAAAGGTGGTTTCACCGTAGATTTGAACGGTGCTATTGCTTTCTTGCCCGGTTCACAAATCGATATTCGTCCTATCAGAGACATTACACCTTTAATGGGTGTTGTTCAACCGTTCCAAATTTTGAAAATGGATAAGGTTAGAGGCAATATTGTTGTTTCTCGTCGTGTTGTTTTGGAAGAAACAAGAGCCGAAGCTCGTGCTGAATTGATTAGTGATCTTAAAGAAGGTTCAATTCTTGACGGTGTTGTTAAAAACATCACAGATTACGGTGCATTTATCGATTTGGGCGGTGTTGACGGATTGTTGCACGTTACGGATATTTCTTGGCGTCGTATTAATCACCCTGCAGAAGTTTTGTCTGTCGGTCAAACAATCAAAGTTCAAGTTATTAAATTCAATGAAGATAACCAACGCATCAGCTTGGGTATGAAACAACTTGAATCTGATCCTTGGGCCAAAGTTGAAGGCAAATACAATGTTGGTGATGTATATACCGGTAAAGTTACAAATATCACAGATTATGGTGCATTTGTAGAACTCGAAAACGGTATTGAAGGTTTGGTTCATGTTTCTGAAATGAGTTGGACTCGTAAAAATGTACACCCGGGTAAAATCGTTTCTACTTCTCAAGAAGTTGAAGTTAAGGTTTTGGAAGTTGATGCCGATAAACGTCGTATCAGCTTGGGTATCAAACAATGCACACCAAATCCTTGGGCGGCATACATTGAAGAACATGCTGTCGGTTCTGTAATTCAAGGCAAAATCAAAAACATTACCGAATTTGGTTTGTTTGTTGGTTTGTCTGACGAAATCGACGGAATGATTCACTTGTCTGATATCTCTTGGGATAAAGCCGGTGAAGAAGCTGTTAAAGACTACAGCAAAGGCCAAGATGTTGAAGCTAAAATCATTGATGTTGATGTTGAAAAAGAACGCATCAGTTTGGGTATTAAACAATTAACAGAAAATACCGTTGCTGCTGCTTTGGAAGGCATCAAAAAAGGTGATGTTGTAAAGGCTACGGTTACATCTGTTGAAGATAAAGTTGTAAACGTTGATGTAAACGGTCTTGCTGCCAGCATTAAAAAAGCTGATTTATCAAAAGACAAAGCTTTGCAAGATACAGCAAACTTCAAAGAAGGTGATGTTGTAGAAGCCAAAGTTACTACAGTTGATAAGAAAAATTCAAAAGTAACTTTGTCAATTAAAGCTTTGGAAATCGAAGAAGAAAAGAAAACCTTGGAAGAATACTCTTCTGCTACAGGTAACTCTGCTCTTGGAGATGCTCTTGGTGAAGCTTTGAAGAAAAATGCTTAATTTTTAAGTGTTTTTAAGATAAAAATAACCCCTCTGTTTTTAGAGGGGTTATTTTTTAATCATTGTATTTATCAAACAACATTTTTAATTCTTCAATTTTTTTATCTCGTTCTTTATCAGAGCTGAAAGATTGCACGACACAATGTCGCAGATGCTTTTGCAAAATATTTGATTCGACGGATTTTAAGGCTGAACGAACCGCACGAAGTTGCATTAAAATATCTGTGCAGTATCTTTTTTCATCAATCATTTTTTTTATACCTTCAACCTGTCCTAAAATGCGATTTAAGCGAGGTAAGTTATCTGAATGGTCCATTTTCAATCCTTTTACATACAACAATTTTTACAATTATGTTCTTTAGTTTCTATTTGGATATTAGAATGATGTATATCAAACTTATTTTCTAAAATCTTTTTAATATCTGCAACTACATTCAAATCATCAGATACGACATGACACTCCAAAGATATATTATGCTCGTCCACATTCCAAACATGAATATGATGAATATCAGAAACATTCTTAATTTTAAGCAGTTTCTTTCTTATATTTTCAATATCAATATGTTCAGGCGTTGCATTCATCAATATTTTTACAATTTTAGGAAAAGCGGCGATTGAGTGAAACATCATGTATCCTGCAATCATCAAAGCGATTATACCGTCAACGAAATACCAATCAAAGTAAACCACACAAAGTCCTGAAATAATAACACCGACAGAGCCTAAAGCATCGGCTAAATTATGTAAAAACAACATTTTCATATTGGTATTATGGTGCGATTCGTGATGCGATAGTTTAGCAGTCAGACCGTCAATTATTAAAGCAATTATTGATACATAAATAATTAGTTCTCCGTTAATATTTTGCGGAGATATAAATCTTCCGATTCCTTCGACAAACAAATAAAGAGCAGATATAAAAAGTAAAATCAAATTAACAAAAGCGCCTATAATTTCAGCTCTTTTAAAGCCAAAGGTATATTGCGCATTTGATTTTTTTAGCCCTATTTTATAAGCTAAAATTGCAATAAGAATTGATAGAGCGTCAGAAGTATTATGAAGTGCATCACCGATTAAAGCGACACTACCGCCTAAAATACCGGCAATCAGTTCCACCAGACTCAGTAAAATATTTATACAAAAAGACCATATAAGATAAACAACGGTTTTGCTGTTTATTTCGTGGTTATGATGATGCTCATGGTGATGAGAATGCATAAAAAACCCCGTAAATTTTATTTATCTTCTTTTTCTTCGCATTTACAAGTTTCGCCGCATTGGCATTTTTCACCACATTTACAGGTTGTACCGTCGCATTGACAGTTATCACCGCATTGGCAATTTTCACAAGTGCATTTGGGGTTTGAGCATTTAGCCATTTTTTTTCTCCTTTATTTAATTAAAATACCCATACAGGGTATAAGTATAATATTTAATTAAATAAAGTCAATAAAAAGCTCCCAAATTTTTTGAGAGCTTTTTTATGTTTAATTTAATTATTTACCTAAACAACCATGAGTTTCTTTGGCGTATTTAGCATAACATTTATAGAATTTAGCCAAGCCTTGTTGGACGGCATTATTAACGCTTCCTTTGGGATATTTACCGTCTTTATCGGCTTTTCCTGCTTTAATACCTGTCAATATTTCGATTCCGTCATCAACGGTATCAACTGCCCAAATATGGAACTTGCCTTCGTCAACAGCGGTACAAATATCTTCACGAAGCATCAAATCGGCAACATTGGTACGAGGGATAATAACTCCTTGGTCGCCGGTCAGTCCTTGATGTACACAAACATCAAAGAATCCTTCGATTTTTTCATTAACACCGCCGATAGGTTGAATTTCGCCAAATTGGTTAATTGAACCTGTAACGGCAATATTTTGTTTAATCGGAATATTTGAGATTGCCGACAATAAGCAATAATATTCGGTTGAAGAAGCGCTATCTCCATCCACTCCACCGTAAGATTGCTCAAATACAATAGAAGCATTGAGTGAAAGCGGGCAGAATTTAGCAAAGCGGTTGGCAAGCAAACTTTCCAAAATCAAGACACCTTTTGAGTGGATAGGTCCGCTCATCTCAACTTCGCGTTCAATGTTTACAAATTCGCCTTTACCGATTCTAACCTGAGTCGTAATACGAGACGGTTTACCGAAGCTGTTACGAGAGAAGTTATAAACCACTAATCCGTTAATTTGGCCGACTTTTTTGCCTTTAATGTCAATAAGTATTGTACCTTTGTCAATTTGTTCAAGCATTGCTTCTTTAATGCGTCCGCCACGATAAATTTGAGCCTCAATAGCCTGATCAATATGGTTTTTGCCGATATGATTAGACTTTGATTTTCTGGCCCAATAATCAGCTTCACGCAATAAGTCTCCGATAGAAGCTATATGTGCGGTTAACTTTTCCGAGCTTTCGGCTAAACGAGAAGAATGTTCAATAATTTTTGCTACAGCTTGTTTATTTAAAGAGCGAAGTTTTTTCTTTTTTGATAAAGATCCTATAAGTTTGGCATACTCGATTTCATTTTCTTTGGTTCTATCCATTAAAATGTCAAAATCGGCTTCAACTTTGAAATAATCTGAAAAGTCAGGATCTCGTTCACTAAGCAAACTGTAAAGTTCGGCATCACCGGTTAAAATAATTTTGACATTTAACGGTATTGGTTCCGGATCGAGGGAAATTGTTGTAAAAGAAGTCTCTTCGCTGGGTGCTTCAATTTTGATTGTTTTGGATGCGATAGCGCGTTTTAATGAATCCCAAGCAAACGGCTGCATTAACATTTTTCTTGCATCAATCAGCAAGAAACCTCCGTTTGCCTGATGAAGAGCGCCGGCTTTAATAAGGCTGAAGTCGGTTAATAAAGCACCGTATTGTTGGATTCTTTCAACTTTACCGACAAGATTTCCTTGTGTCGGGTGGTCTAAATGAATAATAGGAGCACCGCTGTTCGGTTCGTTTTTAACAATAACGTTTACCTTAAATTTAGCATATTTATCTTCTTCCGGTTGTTTAATTTTTGATAATAAAGAGCCCAGAGGATCTTCCGGATCAGGAGCTTGATTCGTTTCTTGAGATGGCATAAATTCATCAATATTATCAATAATATAATGATATACTTTACGTAAAAAGTCATTAACAGCTTTAATGCCTTTATATTCGGCATGTAATTCGTCAATCGGAGTTTTTACGGTATTTTTCAAAAATTTTATGCGCAATTTATTTATTTCTTCGCGTTGTTTATCTTCCCATGCAGGTAAGTCATTAGCAGAATTTTCAATTTCCGCTTGCATTTGATTTAAGTCTTCAATAAGTTGTTTTTTTTCTTCTTCAGGCAACTCGTCAAATGCTTCCGGACTTAAAACTTCACCGTTTTTAACAGGCGCAACAACCAATCCGACCGGCATGTGAAGTAAAGAAACGCTTTTACCTTTAGCTTTTTTTTGAAGCAATTTAATATATTTTTCTTTAGATTGTTTATATTTTTCTTGAATTATGTTGACACCGGCTTTGTATTCATCGCTTTCAAAAATAGCAGGAATATTAACTGAAAAACTTTCGATAAGTTTATCAATGTCTTTTGCAAAATTTGTAGCGGTACCTGCCGGGAGAGAAATAGCACAAGGTTTATAAGGTTCATCAAAATTATATACATAAGCCCAATCATCAGGGGTTGGACGGTTTTTTGCTTCTTTAGCCAATACACGTTTTACTAAAGAGCTTTTACCTGTTCCTTCGGGGCCCAAGCAAAAAAGATTGTAACCCTTTGATTGAATATTAATACCGAGTTCAACTGCAGCTAAAGCCCTATCTTGTCCCAATGCCGATAATCTTTCTTCTAATTCGGCGGTAGAAGAAAATGAAAATTTTTGCGGATCACATTTGGTATATAATTTATCAGACTGTAGTTTGGTGATGCTCATAATAAAACCCCTGTACATTAAAAGTTTAGTAATCTATTTTGGATTATAAATGTATAAAAGCTAATTTTGAGTAAAGAAAAAATAAATATGGAAAATTTACCTTTTATAATTTTATTAAATATAGTTTTTTTAGCGATTTGCTTAATGTTTTTTTATATAAAAAAATTGAAGCTTAAATTTCTGCAAAAAATTATAAGCAAAAGATTTATTAATAAATATATATATAGCTCTTTAATTATAAATGACATCTGCCGTTATATGTTAAAGCAAAATCGATGCAATTATCAAAAAATGTTAAATTGTTTGATAAAAAATAATTTAAATGAGTTTTATAAATTAGTCATAAATAAGGATATTAAGTCAAAAATAGATATCTGTAACGGTAAAATTTCTAAACAACCGGCAAAAGATATGGTTTATTTATTAGCTTTGGCAAAGTTTTATATAAAAAGGAACAAACAAGATAAAGCCTCGGAAATATTACAAAGCTTGTTTCATGAGAAAATGACATTAAGTCAAAAAGCTTGTTTTCGCTGTTTAATGGCTCAAATATCTGTTTACGAGGGAGATTTATTTGTTGCTACGGAAGATTTGAATATCAGTTTGAATATTTTTAAGAAAAAAAAGATGCTTTTTGAGGAGGCAGAAGCTTATTTTATATTAGGTACAATATATCGCGTAAGCGGAATTTATGATACGGCAGAATTTATGTTAAGGACCTCGGTTGATTTATATAATAATTTGTCTTCGACCAAAGGAGAAGCCGAAGTTTTAGGAACTCTTGGATTGTTGATGTCGGCTCAAAATAGATTTGAAGAAGCTCATGATTATTTTCAAAAAGCTTTGACAAAAACAGAACGAGATAAAACACTAAAAGCTTTTATTTTATCGCAAGTTGCAATGCTCGAGTTGATAGAGGGGCATAATAAAAAAGCGTTTAATATAGCAAGCAGTGCTTTAAAACAAAGTAATAACGATGTGGCAACGGCAAATCTTTATGATGTTTTATCTCGTGTTGCGTTAGCTGATAAAAAATATAAATCATCGGCAGAAAAAGCTTCTTTAGCTTTTGACCTGTTTTTTAAAAATAAAAATTATTCGGCGGCGTTTGAAAGTTTATATACTAAAGCTATTGCGTTGTTTAAAGCTGAAAAATTTCAAGAAAGTGAAAAAAATTTAAGATATTTGCTTGATATTGAAAGAAAATATAAAAATTGTTTTCATGTTGCCGGAGCGTATACTTTATTGGGGTTGGTTTTGCTGGAAAATAATTGTCCTGACAGAGCAAAGGCAATGTTTAATCAGGCATTGTCCAAAGAAATTTGTAATAATCGAAAAATAGGTATGGCAATAGATTATGCTAATTTGGCAATAGTTGAAAAATTGCAGGGAAATAATGAAGAGGCTGATAAAAATTTGCAAAAAGCATTATCTCAAACTAAAGACCTTGATGAAGATATAATTGAAAAAATAAAAAAGGTATTAAATTAAAATAAAATATCGAATTTTATATTTTTATCAGAATCATCACTTACTTTTATATTGTCAACTCCCATATTGTTAAAACCTAATATATAAAAGTCGGGCAGTGAAAGGAATTTAGATAATGAATTATCGGTAAATAAAATTTTATTTTTAACGGTTAATCTTGTTTGTATCATAAATCTTCGTAAATATCGATTCCAAGCAGGAATACCGAAATTACCGAATAAAATAACAGGATTATCTTGTTTTGTTATAAAATGAGCCAGTTGTTTTAATATTTTTTTTCGTAGTTTGGCTGTTGTATCATGTAAATTTATTTTGATAATCATCATCGGGTTTTCATTTTCGATTTTGATATAAGGTGCTATTACATTATTTTCAAAAACTAAAGCCCCTTTATTGATTTTTGCATTATTGAACTTACCTGTTATATCCGGTTTATTGTCAAAAGTAAGTTCGATTTTTTTGTTTCCGTCATAAAAATCGGATAAAAAAATGTTACAAGAAGAACTTAATGCCGTATAATTTATGATAAACAGCATCACAAAGATCAGACAAACTTTATATTTTTTTACGATAGCGCTATATATAAACATCAAAAAAGACAAAACATATAATTGAAACAGATTGGGAAAAATAATGTCAAAATTTGTGTTTGTTAGAGAAAACAAAGTAAAGAATGTCAAAATCATAGATGTGATATTTAACAGCAAATTTTCACGAAATTGATGTTTTTTTTGACTTAAGTAACCCATTTTTAATTAGTTTAGATTATGTTTATACTGATTCATAATGTCATTATATGAAAAAAAAACGATTTGTAAATGGTTGAAAATACATGATAGAACAATTTGAAACACAAGGTCTAGCACAAAGCTTGTCGTTTAATATTACCGGAATATTAAATTGGTTAAACGCACATTTATCAAACACTGATAGTATAAGAATAATTTCTTTTGTTCTTTTGGTGTTAGCAATAATATTATTTTTGTTATTGGTGTTTGTGGTGTCTGTTCGTCATATAATAAGTTTGGTAAAAAATAATAATCCGGCAAAAAATATCTCAAAAGAAGAAAATATCGGAACAACAGATATTTTTGGTATAGACGATGAGGAGGAGCTGGAAAAAGAACTTCAAAAAGAGCTTGAGTTGGCGATTACTGAACAACAACATAGGGAACAAGAAGAAAAAGCTCGTCGAGAAAGAGAAGAAAAAGCTCGTTTAGAAAAAGAAGAAAATGCTCGTCGAGAAATAGAAGAAAATGAGGAGCGAGAAAAGGAAAATAAAAAGAAAAAACAAGCAGAAGAAAATATTTTTAAAGAGCGTAAAAGTTATAAAGAAGCCAAAGTAGAGCTTGATTGGAAAAAAGGTTTTCAAAATCGAAACACTATTGATCAAAAAGAAGATATTGAAGCTTTGTCTTTATCATATAAACAAAGCAGTGTGGAATTAAACAATCTTTTAGGCTTGGCTATAAATATGTTGGGTCGAGGTGTTGATGAATTAAAGATTGCTCAAACTCTTAATTTTAAGAATCAGGGTATGAGTGATGAAAATGAAATATTAAAAGTTATTGATGCCTTAAAAGAGTTTATAAACATTTCAATTAAAGGAAAGTTTGCCAAGCTTGAGCAATATAATGAACTTCCTAATGAAGATCAGGCCTTGTATCATTTGGCTAACGGAGATTCTTCTCTGGCGTTGGCTTTGTTGGAAAATTTAATGGATAGTGAAATTGATAAAGCAAATAACAGCGTATCAGAAGAAAAACGTCAAAAGATGTATAACGAAATATCTTCATATGCTTGTTGTTTTGGTTCTTTAGCCGAATTAAACGATATAATGTTAGCTACATCATCTTATGAATTAGCCATAGAACTTCAATCAACAAATGTTGTTGCGTGGGGGCGTTTAGGTGATGTTTATAAAAAAGCAAGCTCAATGCCAAAGGCTGTTTGGGCATATCAAAATGTATTAAATTTTGCAGATAGTGAAATGGATATAAATCAAATAGCTAATGCCAATAAAAACATTTCAGAACATTTATATGCCGAAGGCAACAGTTTGCAGGCTGCCAAATTATATAACAGTTCTAAACAATACTACGATTCTTTGGGTATAAATCGTCGTTTAGATAAAAAAGAAATAGAGATAATAAATATAATCGAAAGCAGTACGAATACGACGTTGTCTGATATGATTGTTAAGTTATTAAGCAGAGAAAGAATACTTTAAATATTTTTATTTATAAGGCTTGAAAATAATTTAACGGTACTGTTTTGTTTGTTTCTTATAGAAGAAAGATTGGTATAAGCATTAACCATCATGTTTGTTGTTGCCTCATATTGCATTGCTTGAATTTGAGCTGCGTATGCTGCCGATATTTGTTCGGAAGACGATGTTGAAGATGTTGTTGAGATGGTTTCTTTTTTAGAATCCTCAGAGTTTGCTTCGGTAACAAGGTAGTCGTTAACATATTTAGACCCTTGTTTCATTTGTAAAACATACGGAACTTCCTTACGCAAATCATCTTCACTGCCGATTTCAATGAAGTATAGTCCTTTTTTTGCTTTATATTCTCCGGACATAATAGATTTCATTGTTTCAAATTCTTTGGAGTTTTTATCGGCGGTAGAATCACCTATACAAACCGTTTTATTTCCTTTTTGCGTATAAATTTTTATAGTCATGCCGGGAGCAAGTTCGTCTAAAAGTCCTGCATTAGCTTTTTCTTTTTCGGCTTTTTTCTTGGCTAATTCTTCTTTGACAATATCGACCGGAGTTTTGATGATTTTCAATTCTTCTTTAGGGTCCTTAATTCCCAAAGCTTTATTTTGAGCTTTTATTTCTTCCAGTCTGGCTTCGTGTTTACTTAAATCTAATACTTTTTCTTTTTCTTCGTCACCGGAACGGAGATTTAAGAATATTTTACCGTTTGATTGGACTTGTACTCGGTATAAGTCCTTGTCATCATATTTTCCAAGCCGCCCGATAACGGAAATACGAGTGTTATTAAGGCGAGAATATCCCAAATCACGAGCATTGGCAAAGTTTTCGTCGATATTGTTAATATCAACTACCGATTTATCCCATCCGGCAACGCCGTCAACTTTATTGCTGACACTTTGCAAAGGCATTAATTCTCTCCTTATACAAACAACTATCTATAATATATGCTATCATAGATTATCCTAAAAAACAATTAAAAATACAAATATTTAAGCAACAAAAAGGTCTTTTATTTTATCAAAAAAAGTTTTTGATTCGGGTTGGCATTTTTCATCTTTACTGATGTTTCGGAATTCTTCCAAAAGTTCTTTTTGTTTTGAATTTAAATTAACCGGAATTTCAACCCTTAACTTAACGAATAAATCTCCGCGTTTGTCAGACCGAACAATACTCATGCCTTGGTTTTTTACTTTTACGACCTGATCAGATTGTGATCCTGCGTCTATTTTCAGTTCGATTTTGTTTCCGTCAATAGATGGAATTTCAACTTTTCCGCCTAAAGCGGCGCAACACATTGAAACCGGAATACGGGTATAAAGATTTGCTCCGTCACGTTCATAGAGTTTATGTTCTTTTACGGTAATAAATATATATAAATCACCATTTTCTCCGCCTCTGATGCCGGCTTCGCCGCCACCGGAGATTCTCATTCTTGTAGCATCTTCAATTCCGGCCGGGATTTTGATTTTTATGTTTTTTTGTTTATTGATAAAACCTTTACCCTTACATTCGGAACAAGTGTCTTTTACAAGTCTTCCCGAACCTTTGCAATGAGGGCATGATTGTTCAACCACAAAAAATCCTTGTTGCATGCGAACTTTTCCCGATCCGTTACAATGAGGACAAATAGGAGCTTCTTTGCCGTCTTTTGTTCCGTGACCGCTACATTTTTCACAAGTTTCGGTTGAGGGTATACTGATTTCTTTTTCTAATCCGCTAAATGCTTCTTCCAAAGTTATGCTTAAATTATAGTGAATATCTTGTCCTCTTTGAGCATAAGATTGTCTGCGAGAGCGCCCGCCCCCCATAAATTCGCCGAAAACTTCGGAAAATATATCGGAAAAACCTCCGGCACCTCCGCCAAAATCAAAATTAAAGTTAAATCCTCCGCCAAACGGATTGCCTCCGCCCATTCCGCCGGCACCGTTTGCAAAAGCCTGATGTCCGAAACGATCATAAGCGGCACGTTTTTGATCATCTTTTAATATTTCATAGGCTTCGTTTATTTCTTTAAATCTTGTTTCGGCTTCTTTATCATTGGGATTTCTATCCGGATGATATTGCATGGCCAATTTACGAAATGATTTTTTTATTTCGTCACTGTTAGCTTGTTTGTTAACGCCTAAAACTTCGTAATAATCACGTTTACTCATAACTTTTTTATTGTCCTTGATTGGTATTTTCTTATCTTGAGTTTTATTTAGGTAAATAAAAGTAAAAATGCAAGTAATTTCAAAAACTTTTACTTCAAATATTTAAAGTTTAATAACTTTTTAAGTAAAAAAGAGTTACGCTGAAATGAAAAAAAAGCATTTTAGACAAAAAACTTGCCCAAAAGAGTGTTTTGTGATATTATCATGCTAAATAAAGTATTTTCAGGAGAACAATAATGGTGGTATCTGATTTTACCAGCGAAGAACTTGAGAGAATAGAAAATGATAAATCATATGGAATATGGGCATCAAAGCGCCGTATGTCAGGAAAAATTCCTTCTGTAGAAGAATATTTTGCAGAAGAGCCGTCAAGAGAAGGTAGTTTTCATAGGAAGTTACAAACTATTCATATGAGAAAGGGCCGAGCTAATGCTAAATGTAGAGATAGTATTGCAAAAGGAATGCCTGAAGAAGAGGCTACAAATATACTTTTAGCCGAAATTGAAGAATTAGATAAAGAAAAAGAAGAGTCTGAAAGACAATATAATAAAAGACATGGTCATCAACAAGCAACAGGTGATGACATTGATGTTGAGATAGTTGATAATAATAGTAATTCTGATTGGCCTAGAGAAGTTATTAATATTGAAAAACTTGAAAAAATAACACAAGAATTTAAAAAACATAAGGTTGATTTTAGATCAGTATTGGATAGTGTTTTAGCAAACAGTGAGCGTCGTAGAAGCGCTGAAAAAACAAATCTTCGTCGTGGATTTGTAAGAATTTTAGGTAGTGTTTATGGTGATGAAGCCGGTTATAGCGATGATGCTAAAACGAAACATTTGGCAAAGTTAAGAAAACACTATGATCAACAGGTAGCAAAGACAAGAAATGATAGGTATAGTAAAATAACTCTTGAAAATGCTACATTCTATTGTGATTTACTATCAGCAATAAGGGAAGAGCTTGAAAGAAAATATTCGGGAATTGATCTTCCTACAATTTCTGTAGGAAAACCATATACGGAAGATGAACTTAAAAAATTAAATGAAGGAAAGGGAACAACAAGAAGACGAACTGGCGAAAATAAAAAGAAAAAAGAGATTTCGTTAAAAAATGTAGCAGACTATGATATATTAGATATTTCAAAATTACGTTTTATTACCCGAGAACAATTGCATGAATATTGCATGAGTATTTATCAGGGAGTAGATCAAAAACGTAGTTTAAAGACGCATGAAAGAGATCAATTATTAGAAATTATTGCCGAAATTGAAAATGCTTATAGATTCCCTTCAGATGTTGGAGGAGATGAAGGTGTTAGAGGCCATACTGATGTTGTAAGAAATTTAGTTTCATATACAACAGGATCAGCACTTACAAAAGAAAAACAAGATTTATATATTGAATTTTTAGATGATTTAAAATTAAAAATACAGGAAGATATAGACAATGGCGCTTTAGAAGGGGAAATTAAATTAGATACAATAGTAAGATTGAATGACGTAAATCCGGGTCCAAATCCAGACCCAGACCCAGATCCAGACCCAGATCCAGACCCAGATCCAGATCCAGATCCAGATCCAGATAATGTATTAGATGGGCTTTATACTTCAGATGAGTGGAATCAAATGCTTGTTATTTCTTCAGCGACAGCTGCAAATCAAGCCGCTCATATAGTTGAAGGCGTAGCTGTTACAGCATTGAAAGATGTTTTGGGTAAAGATTTCCCTGAAAAATGGGAAGAAATGACTCTTGATCAGCAAGAAGAATTTATTAAAAATCTCTCTCCTGCTCAAATGAGTAAATTTAATATTAGAGTCATTGAAGGAGCAGAAAAATTAGCAGAAACAATGCCGCCAAGCTTTTTAACTGTTATGGCCGAAGGTATTGATAAATCGTTGGCTTCGAAAAAAATAAAAGAAGAAGAGAAAAAATCTCTTGAAGAACAAAGAAGCATTATAATAAAAGCAATGTGTGCTCAAATAAATCAAGCTCCGAATAATATAGAGATTGATCCTGAAAATGCGGTGGGTGTAGAAGCCGGTTTTGCACCAATGATTGAATATTTGGAAAAAAATGAAGATAATCTGCCGGAAGGTGCTAAACCAGATAAAGTTAAAGTAAAAACGATAACAGACGCTATTAAACTTGCATTAGATAAATATGATGAATTAAATGGTTTAACAAATGTTGATGAGAATTCAGCAGATGCCATTCTTGAATCATATACAACCCTTCAAAAAGATGTTAAGAAAGTTCTAAAAGATAAAAGTTTTGAAGACCTTTTAGATGAAGATACAAAAAAGATATTTAATTCTTTGGAATTTCCTGAAACAGAAAATGAAAAGGGTGAAAAAACTTCTGCAGAGGAAAATAAAAAGTTATTTATTGATACTGTTGTTAATATAACTCTTCAAAAAACAGCTGTATCAAATCATGGCAAAAATAATAAAGAGTTAATGAATGCTTTCAAAGAGCAATTAGCAGAAAGTGTAGCAATGGAATCTGCTGCTCTCATTGTTGCTCAAGAAAGCATAAATAATGCAAAAGGTAAGGGTTGTAAATTTGATGCTAAAGAAGGCCCGGAAGAAACCAAGAAAAAGCTCAAAGATTATATAGGTAATCTTTCCGGAGGCAAAATATCAATTTCTAAAGATGCTTTAGCCGGTTATTATGCTGCAACAGTAAATAAGCAATCATTGTTTACAACGCGACTTGCTAAAAAATTTAAGAATAAATCGGCCGCTATTTTGAAAAAAATGTGGGCTCCTTTCCAAAAAATTGATAAAACATGTATAAAACGTTTTGGAAAGTCATATACTATTCCAAAGGCAATATTGAAGAATCAATTAAAAAATTTGCCTTGGACTTTAGGTATGAGTGCCGCTAGAGTTGCAGCATTTTCTCTTGCTACAACTCCTTACGGCTGGGCTGCTGTTGCAGCTTATGGAGTTGCTAGCCTTGGGGTTACGGCCTATCGTATGAGAAAAAATTATAAACAACAAAAAGCTCAAAATCCAAATCTTAAAAAAAGTGATTTTTTCAAACAGAACTGGAGTGGAATGTTGTTGAGTGTTGTCGGAACTGCCGCTTCGGTTGTTCCTGGCCTTGCCGGAAGTATTGAAGGACTTCAAGGTGCTGTTGATGTTATGAGAGATAGTGGCTTGTTAGCTCAAACTTCTATGCCGGGGTTATCACATTTAGGCATGACTAATTTAAGTGTTGCTATGGTCGGTGCCGGAGTTGTTGATTCAACTATTAGAGGAACTATAGCTCAACGAAAAGAAGGCGAAAGTTTAGGCAAAAGTTTACTGTACGGAAGTCTTTCCGGCGTTTTGTCGAGCGCTGTTGGTATAACTACAAGTGTAGCATGCTCTCAAGTATGTAATTATGCTTTTGATAGTGGAATGAATATTATTGGTGATACGAGATCAACAGAAAATATTGCAGATTCTGCGGGAGGTTCTGTAGAAAGAGAAGTTTCACAAGAAGAGTTTGATCGAAGAATTGAAGAGATGGGCTTAAGAGATGAAATTGATAGTCTTAAAAGTGGCACCTTAACAGAAGATCAATATAGAAAAGTTATGTCAGAAGTTCAAGAAACTATGGCTAAAGAAGGTCTTATATTGAAAACTTCAAATGATAATAATACAGATGTCATTATTAAATGGAGTGAAAATGTAGTACAAGATACAAAAACAGCAATTGCTAATTCAACAAATACTGTTAAATATTGGACAAGCTCTGATCCTAAAGTATATGATGAAAATATAAAAGTGTTAACATCGGTTGTTGAAGAGTATAATGCTCAACATCCTGAAGCACCATTAGATGCTAATCGTGTATATCATACGATGCTCTTAACCGGAGCTAGAGCTGTATCTGCAGATGTTGATACACTTCAAAATCATATTGATGGAGGAGGACAAGAAGCTTGTAAAGGTCTGCATACGTCTATAACAGACAGTCATATCTTAAAACATCCTGAATGGGGAGTAAATGTTGAAGATGCTCAAGCTATCAGAGGTGTTACAGATAGTAATGGTATAATGGATACGGAAAAAGTGAGAGGAGTCATAGATTCTGTTGCTTTAATTGAAAAACATATAAGTGAAATCGGTGAGGTCGGACAAAATAGTGATACCAGAGCAAATGCTCATCATGATGGTTATTTACATCGAAATGCAGCTATAGATCCGGTTACAGGTGAACATGTTCATGCAGAATCTGGTAAAGGAACTATATTTGATACTTATGTTGATGGTAAATCTGCAGATGAAGTAGTTGTTCGTGGAAATGAAGAGCATCTGAAAGCTGTTCAATTACAAGATGATACTCCTAAACAGATTTATATGCCATTAAACCCAGAGCCTTTGATTTTTGAAGGAAGTAAAGCTTATATTGCAAAAATACAGGGAAATAATTATAGAAGGACTCAAGAAAAAGGAAAAGGAAAGGAAATTAAAGAAGAAATATTAAAAACAAAAATTTTAACAAGAGATAAATAATAATATCGATATTTGTATCACAAAAAAAAAGAGTTTGATAAAAATCAAACTCTTTTTTTTGAAACTGGCGCGCCCGAGAAGATTCGAACTCCTAACCTTCTGATCCGTAGTCAGATGCTCTATCCAATTGAGCTACGGGCGCCTCATCGAACATAGTTATTACAGCAAAAAAATAAAAAAGCAAGATTTTTTTTCAAAAAAAGTAATTTTATTTACCAATAATTTAACAAAAGCAGTTATATTATGATTAAAGTCTGTAATTTTGTAAAAAAAATTTCTTTACAAAACTGACAGATAGTGTAAAACAAATTTGATTATACTTTTATTTTTAAGGTGCTTTATTAAATGAAAAAAATAGCAAAATTATCATCTTTAGTGATGGCAGTGGCTCTCGGTGGATGTACTTATTCATCAGATTCTATATTCCCATCACTCTTTGGTTCTGATATTCAAGAACAAACTTTTGAAGCTCACAATTCTGCAAATGCCGGTATTGTTTTGGGTAATACTAATTTTGAGCCTGTTAATATTTCCGAAGTATCAAATACCGGAACATTCGTCGGGCAAAAAGTTATGACTTTTCGTGGTGAATTGAGTCAGTTGCAGGATTCTATAAAATCTAATAATGCCGAATTGCAAAAAATCAGAACTTCTATTATTAACAATGCTTTGGCATATCACAATACTGTTGCTGAAATAGAAACCAAATTGCAAGTCGGAACAACTCCGGGCAACCCTCGTATGTTTGAAAAACTTGCTAAAGCAGAGAATAATATTCAAGTTATGAATACCAATTCGGCTGCATTAAATCAGTTGTCGGCAAAAATTTCTGCCGATACGGCTAATACAGATTATTTGGTTGAGGCAATTCGCTCGGCATATAGTATTTCCGGCGCTGTAGATGAAGATCATCGTCATTTACATATTTTGGAAAATGAAGCCGGACAAACATCTGTTTTGATGCATTCATTGTTAAACGAGATAAATTCGGACATTAATCGTCAACAACAATATGTAAAAACAGCTAACGGAAATATTGCAAATTTAAGTTCTGCGATTCGTGCAGGAAGTTTCGGTGTAAACAATGTTCCTGTTTCAATATCTCCTTTGTTGTCGTCTGATACGGAAGGAGTTAGTCAAATAAATGTTGAAGTTCCTTCTTTCGTCGGCAGCAAACCTTTATTTGTTGTAAGATTTGTTAATAAAGACGTTAATTATAAAGAAGGACTGAAAAATGCGATAGCTAATGCCGTAGCTAAAAAGAAAAATGTAGTATTTGATGTTGTTGCCGTAAATTCATTACAATCAACAGATGCAAATGAATACGCTGCAAAGATTTTTCAAGAAGTTATCGCATATGGTATAACTGCTGATAGAGTTAATATTTTATCAAAAGTTGATACACAGGCAGATCATCCTGCCGTAATGGTATTTGTTAAATAATAAATAAAAAGCACCAAAAATTACCGCCCTTAAAAAAGGGCGGTTTTGTTAAATTAACTTATCAAAAATCCATTTTCCGTTTTCATATATTACATGAAATAGGGCGGTATTTGGCATTTTGTGCGGGCCATATCCCAAGGCAATTAAAAAATATCTTATTGATCCGCTGTGAGAAGCAACCCCGATAATTTTTTCTTTTGTGTTCAACATTTTTTCAAAAGCTTGAAACATTCTTTCTTTGATTTCTCTTTTGGTTTCACCTTCGGGCCATTTTATATCCCAGTCAAGATTATCACTATACCATTTTTCCCATTCATTCGGATATTTTTCTTTAATTTCATCTCTGATCATGCCTTCGCAAACGCCGACGGAAGCTTCTATAAGTTCCGGCATTATTTCAATTTTTATTTTATTTTTTTTGCTAATGGCCAAAGCTGTTTGATAGGCTCTTTTTAAGGGAGATGAATAAATAATTTCCAATCCGAGGGATTGCATTTTTTTTGCTAAATCATCGGCTTGTTGCAAACCTGTTTTGTTTAATTCTGCATCAATTTTCTGCCCCTGCCATCGTTTTTCAAGATTGCAATCTGTTTCACCATGACGAAAAATATAAAAATCTTTACGCATTATTGTTTGCCTTTTGTATTGTTATATCGGGAAATAACGATTTGGCGACTTCGCAATATTTTTTATCTTCTTGAGATACCAGAATTTTTAATTCTTTATTTCTGCTCAAACAAATATCAATTTCGATATGTTTATTAAGATAACTTTTAAGCTTTTCTCCCATAAATTCATCTTGCGAAATTATGTTTACTTTTTCGCCGCAATATTGCCTTAAATATGTTTTAAGCAACGGATAGTGAGTACAACCTAAAATAAGAGAGTCAATGTTATCAAATTGAGAAGCATATTGCTTGGCAAAATTTTGAGCTGTTTCAAAATCATTATTTTCAATGGCCGGAACTAATTCCGGAGCCGCTATTTCAAATATTTCCAAATTTGGTTTTATTTTTAACAATTCAGCTTGATAAATGTGAGAAGTAACCGTTGATTTTGTTGCCAATACTCCGATTTTTTGAGCATTGTTATTTAATGCTTCTTCAACAGTCGGTATAACAACGCCTAAAACTTTTATATCAGGATTGTATGAGGGAATAAATTTTTGTTGTAAATAGCGTAATGCAACAGCTGTCGCTGTATTGCATGCAATAATTATCAACCCGCAATTTTGCTTAATTAAAAATTTTATAGCATCTATGGTATATGCTAAAATTTGTTCTGATGTTTTTTCTCCGTAAGGAAGGTTTGCCGTATCGCCATAATAAACATAGTCATAATCAGGTAAAGTATTCTGAAAAGATTTGGTTATAACCAAACCTCCGAGACCTGAATCAAAAACTCCTATTTTCATGGGGAAAAGATTACCTTGAAAAATTGGTGGGAGTGGTAGGACTCGAACCTACGACCTCTACGATGTCAACGTAACGC
>JAZQZB010000037.1:0-6119 GCA_045633825.1 Alphaproteobacteria bacterium
ATCAATTTGGCTGTCATTGAAATGTTATCACCGGGCATTACCATTTCTGTACCGGCAGGCAATTCGATTGAACCTGTTACGTCTGTTGTACGGAAATAGAATTGCGGACGATAGTTTGAGAAGAATGGAGTATGACGACCACCTTCTTCTTTTGTCAAAATATAGCATTCGCATTGGAAGTCTGTGTGAGGTGTAATAGAACCGGGAGCAGCCAAAACTTGACCACGTTCAACTTCTTCTCTCTTTGTACCACGCAACAATACACCAATGTTATCACCGGCTTCACCTTGATCCAACAATTTGCGGAACATTTCGATACCTGTACATGTGGTTTTTTGTGTATCTCTGATACCAACGATTTCGATTTCTTCACCAACTTTTAATACACCGCGTTCTACACGACCTGTTACAACGGTACCACGGCCGGAAATTGAGAATACGTCTTCAATCGGCATCAAGAACGGTTGATCTTTCGGACGTTCCGGTTGCGGAATGTAACGATCTACTTCGGCCATTAATTGTTTAATTGCTTCTTTTCCTTTTGCAGGATCGCCATCTTCCAAAGCTACCAATGCAGAACCTTTTACAATCGGAATTTCATCGCCGGGGAATTCATATGATGACAACAAGTCACGAATTTCCATCTCTACTAATTCCAATAATTCAGGATCGTCTACTTGGTCTACTTTGTTCATGAATACTACTAATGCCGGAACACCTACTTGACGTGCCAACAAAATGTGTTCACGTGTTTGCGGCATCGGACCATCAGCTGAAGACACAACCAAGATAGCACCATCCATTTGAGCTGCACCGGTAATCATGTTTTTAACATAGTCAGCGTGGCCCGGACAGTCTACGTGTGCATAGTGACGGCTTTCTGTTTCATATTCTACGTGTGATGTAGAAATGGTGATACCACGTGCTCTTTCTTCAGGAGCTTTATCAATATTTGCATAATCTACGAAATCTGCACCGCCAGCTTCGGCCAATACTTTTGTAATAGCTGCTGTCAATGTAGTTTTACCATGGTCTACGTGACCGATTGTTCCAATGTTGCAGTGAGGCTTTGTGCGCTCAAACTTCTCTTTTGCCATTATACAATTCCTTAACGTTTATGTTGTTAGACAATATTTAATTTAATTTTTTTAGGGGAAAATGGAAAGAAGATGGAGCGGGTGAGGGGAATCGAACCCCCGTCATAAGCTTGGAAGGCTTCTGCTCTACCATTGAGCTACACCCGCTTTTTCAAACCATTATCCAAGGTTACATTTCTTATAGTGGTGGAGGGGGATGGATTCGAACCATCGTAGACTAAGTCGACGGATTTACAGTCCGTTGCATTTGACCGCTCTGCCACCCCTCCTTAATTACTATAAGGACAAAGGATTACTCCTTAAGTGTCTGTGCGTTTGCACTACCTTTGCAAATAATATTATTTTGCACCATTTGTCAATCATTTTTTTTAAAAAAGTATATTTATTTTAATTGTCGGAGAATCTTTTCGGAAATTTCGACAGCTTCGGGAGAGCCCACCCAAAATTCAGGTCTGTCACTTAAAGCATAACCTAAACGACCGGATGCTTCTGCTTTATCAAAAAGTTCAACCAGTGAAAATTTTCTTTTAGTAGTGTTGTTAAAAATTCGAGGATGTATGATAGCTACTCCTACATAACCAAATTTAAAATCTTGGTTGATTTCGTGAAATTTGTTGCGGAAAAGATTGTCTTTATAAATTTTATAGTCGCCTTTTTGAGGGGTGTCACCGGATACATTTTTTATATCGGTTAAAAGCAGTAAAATATCGTGTTTATCATTGTTCCAGCAATCAAACATTTGGCGAATAATCGGTTTATATCCGTTATCAATTAAAATATTGTCGGCATTTACTACGACAAAAGGGTTTCCGCTCATATGTTTTAGAGCTTTTTTTATTCCGCCGCCCGTTTCTAAAGCGGTTGATTCTTCGGAGATGGTAATGTTAAAGTTTTTGATTTTTTTAAGGTATTTTTTTAAGCTGTTTTTTTGCCAACAAACATTAATAAATACGTCATTTATTTTGGCGTTTTTTAATAAATCGAACCCATAGTCTATTAAGCGTTTTTCGGCGACTTTTATCATGGGTTTGGCTTGTTTGTCGGTTAAGTGGCGCATTCTTATGCCTCTTCCGGCGGCCAAAACGAATCCTTCGGTTATGGTTTTGTCTGTAGGAATTGTCCAATATTTTTCGGGGAAATTTTCTTTTAACCATTCGACAATTTCTTTAAACATCGGGTTTTGAAGACTTTGTTTTAACAGCTCTAATCCGTGAGGAACATATTTTCCGTAAATGTTTTTTTTGTTTATGGTTATTAATGTGGTAAAACGTCCTAAAACTCTCATGTGACGAAGCAATGCTAAAAAGGCATATTCTTTTTCGAATGCTTCAGAATCCGTTAAACCGCTTTGATTAAAATAGTATTTTTTTAATTCTTTAACGGTTTGGGAGGGGATGTTGTGTCGTTCATCTTCTAAAAGGGTGGCTAAATCATATAAGCCGGGACCATACATGGAATCTTGAAAATCTATTACTGCGGCTTCGGTATAATTTTGAGGAAACATGATATTGTTTACATGATAGTCCCATAAAACTAAATTTTTAGGAAGAGTAAGCGTTTGCGGTAATAATTTTTTTATAATGTTGAAAAATTGTTCTCTTTTTTCGGGGGCGAGCTGTTTATTTAAACAGGCGGGAATGTACCAATCGGTAAAAAGAGCAAAATTATCGAAAATAACGTTTTCATCAAGGTTTTTTACAAAAGAAGGAACATTTGTTATTTTGTGAAGTTTTATTAAAATATCAACACCTTTTGTAAGTAATTCTTTGTCGTTCAGACCGTTTGATTTTTGAACAAAATCACTTTCTCCGAAATCTTCGATAAGCATTAAACCTTGTTTTAGATTCTTGTAAAAGATTTTTGGGGCAATAATTTTGTTTTTACGTAAAAACGAAGACAGTAAAGCAAACTCTTTGGATTTATTTTGATGAAGTTCGTCATCAAGAATTATTTTGGTTTGATTATTTGAAAATGTTATGCGGTAATATTTTCTTGATGATGCATCTAAAGACATTTTTTGAATTTTGAATTTTGAAAATCGGTGTTGTTTTAAAAAATCGCTTATTTCTTTTAATCTTTTTTTGTTAGACATTATGTCGCGCCTCTTGTAAAAATAAATTATGAAAGTATAATATTTTTTTAGAATTAAAAATACATTAACGAGGGCGTAAGATGATAAAACATGTTGTTTTTGATTGGGATGAAACATTAGCAAATACATATCCCGTTATTTCGTCCGCATATGAAAATATTTTTAAAACATTGAATATGCCTTCTATTTCTTATGACGAAATAAAAAGAATAACATCTACTTTGCAAAATAAAGATACTTTGGGATATATTTTCGGAGATAAAAAAGAAGAAGCTAAAGATGCTTATTATAAATATATTAATGAACATCACATATCAAAACTTGAGATGATGCCTAATGCTGAAAAATTGCTTCGTTATTGTATGAGTAAAAATATGAAGTGCTATCTTATTACAAATAAGAGAAGAAAAATTTTTCTTGAGGAATCGGATGAGGTAGGATTTACACAGTTTTTTACAAATATTGTTGCAGCCGGTGATTTTGAAGAGGATAAGCCTCATCCGTCGGCAACTCGTGCGGTGTTTTTAGGAAAAAAACCTGATGCAGATGAAATTTTGGTTGTGGGTGACGGGGTTGCCGATTATAAAGTTGCAAGAACTTATGATGATGCTGACGGGAAAAAGGCTAAATGCGTTATATATGATCCTGATGATAAATATAAAGGAGATAAGCCTGATTATAAAGTGAAGGATTTGGCAGACATAATAAATATTTTGGAAGAATCCGTTAATGTTATTAATTTATCTAAAGATTTAAATTGCTGATAAATTTATTCGGAAAAATATGATAAGTTTTAGCTTTTCATGTGTATAAAAGGTGAATTTGATGGGTAAAAAGTTTAAACAAAAAAATGAAAATGATATTAAGGGGTTGATTTTATACGGAAGACATGCGGTATTAAGTGCTTTGGCAAATCATAAAAGACAAATAAATAAAATTTTGTGTGTTAAAGAAAATGCTGATGAAATAAGAAAAATATCAAAAATCGCTCCACAAATTGTAGAAAAAAAAGAAATTGACAAATTGTTTCCGAATGATGCGGTGCATCAGGGTTTTGCATTGTTTTGTAACAGATTGCCCGATTATTCTTTGGAAGAAATTATTGATATGGCAGAGAAATTGGAAAAATGTCATATTTTAGTTTTGGATCAAGTGACGGATCCGCAAAATGTGGGCGCTATAATTCGTTCGGCAGTGGCTTTCAACACTCTTGCTTTGATTGTGCAAGATAAAAATTCTCCAATAGAAAATGGGGCAATGGCAAAAGCTGCCGCCGGAATGATAGAATATTTACCGATTGTTAGAGCTACAAATTTGTCGAGAGCTATTGAAAAGTTAAAAAATGTCGGTTTTTGGACTGTCGGAATGGACGGATATGCCGAAACAACCATAGATAAACTGCAAAAACCTGCTAAAACAGCTATTGTTATGGGGTCTGAAGGAAAAGGAATGCGTCGATTGGTTGAAGAAAGTTGTGATATTTCGGTAAAATTACCAATGTCCCCTTTAACCGAAAGCTTAAATGTTGCAACTGCGTGTTCTATTGCTTTGTATGAAATAAATAAGTGAGGTTTTAAGAATGCCTTGTTCAATAGATGTAAAAAATCTGATAAAGTCATTTGGAAAAATTTGTGCAGTGGATAATGTGTCTTTTACGGCATATCCCAGCCAAATAATTGCTCTGTTGGGGCCAAACGGAGCCGGAAAATCGACATTAATGAATATGATTGCCGGTTTTTTGGCTCAAACAAGCGGAAGTATTGAAATTTTCGGTAAAGATAATTCTGTATATTCTGTTGATACAAAAAAGGAAGTCGGATTTTTACCGGAAGGAGCTCCTTTGTATGCTGATATGAGTGTGGAAAATTTTTTGAAATATTTAGCGGAATTAAAGTCGTTGCCTAAAAGTGAGGTAAAAAAGGTTATGATTTTAGCTAATATTGAAGATGTGGCTAAACAAAAAATTGAAACATTATCTAAAGGATATAAAAGACGCGTCGGTTTTGCGGTAAGTGTGTTGGGGAATCCTCCTATTTTACTTTTAGATGAACCGACAGACGGGTTAGATCCCAATCAAAAAGAGCATATGCTCGGGTTGATTAAAGATATGAGCAAAGATAAGACTATCATTATTTCAACGCATCTTCTTGATGAGGCGGAAGATATTGCAAGCAGAATAATGATTATGAATAAAGGAAAAATAATGGTTGATGGTGATGTCGAGGCTGTTTTGAAACAAACAAGAACAACATCTTTAGAAAATGCTTTTATAAAATTAACAAGGAAATAAAATGTCTAAAATTTTTACGGTCGCAAAAGGTGAATTTTGTCGTTATTTTATATCTCCTTTGGCTTATGTTTATTTGGTTTGTTTTTTGCTTTTGAATGGCTCTATAGCTCTTTATTTCGGCGGAATTTTTACATTGGGAGATGCTTCTTTAAGAGCAATGTTTGAATTTTTGCCGTGGCTTTATTTGTTATTTGTTCCCGGAATTGCCATGAGGCTTTGGGCTGAAGAGTTTAAAAGCGGGACAATTATGCAAATTATGACATTGCCTGTTTCGGTTAATGATTTTATTTGGGGTAAGTTTTTAGCGGCATGGGGTTTTTGTGGGGTTGCACTATTCCTTACATTTCCTTTTGTTATTACTGTAAATATTTTGGGCGAACCGGATAATTGGGTGATTTTTAACAGTTATATCGGAGCTTTTTTGCTCGCCGGAGCTATGCTGGCTATTTCTCAAACAGCGTCTTCCTTAACTAAAAACCAAGTTATTGCTTTAGTCGTTTCGGTATTTTTAAATTTGTTGTTTTTCTTAAGCGGATTGGAATATGTTTTAAGCTTTTTTAGAGAATTTGCTCCCGAATATATAATAACTTTAGTTTCATCTTTTAGTTTTTTAACTCATTTATCTTCTTTTGTTTTAGGC
>JAZQZB010000038.1:0-22951 GCA_045633825.1 Alphaproteobacteria bacterium
GCCGGAAATTGGAAAATGAACGGTTTGACAGCAGATAGTGTTGCTTTGGCAACAGAAATTAAGGCAGCAGTTAAATCAAAAAAGAGAACTTGTGAGTTTTTGGTTTGCCCGCCGTTTACTATGTTGAGCACGGTTAAAAAGGCTTTGCGCGGAGTTAAGGTGGCTTTGGGTGCACAAGATTGTCATTTTAATGAAAAAGGTGCTCATACCGGTGATGTAAGCCCTTTAATGTTAACCGATTTGGGGTGTTCGTATGTGATTTTAGGACATTCTGAACGCAGAGCAGATCATGGCGAATCGAATGAATTGGTTTGTAAAAAAGCTGTCGCTGCCAATAAGGCCGGTTTGAAAACAGTTATTTGTATCGGTGAAACTTTAGAACAGCGCGACAGAGGCGAAACTGTTGATGTTTGTAAAAATCAGGTTTTGGGATCTGTTCCTGATGATGCAACAGCCGCAAATACTGTTATTGCTTATGAACCGGTTTGGGCTATCGGTACAGGAAAAACCCCGACAGCTGATGATGTTGAAGAAGTCCATGCTCAAGTAAGAAAAGTTCTGGCTAAAAAATTAGGTAAGGCTCAAGCTAATAAAATGCGTATTTTATATGGCGGATCAGTTAAACCTTCAAATGCTAAAGAATTTTTGTCTTTACCGGATGTTGATGGCGCTTTAATCGGTGGCGCAAGTTTGAAGTCAGCGGATTTTATGGCTATTGCCGATAATGCTTCATGTTAATGTAATATAAGAAAAGGAATTTGAAAAATGGGTACAGTGTTATTGGTCGTACATTTGATGGTATGTATCTTTTTGGTGGCTTGTATTTTGATGCAACGTTCAACCGGCGGTGCTTTAGACGGACTTGGCGGAGGTTCGGGAGCTTCGAGCTTTTTGTCTGCCAGAGGTACAGGTAATTTGTTAACAAGAACAACCGCAATTTTGGCAACTTTGTTGTTTATAACAAGTATTTCTCTTGCTATGTATTACAGAGGTCAAGCTAAACCGACATCGTCATTGGTTGATAAGGCTGCTCAAGAACAAAGTGTTCCTCAAGCTCCGACAGCTCCGGTTGTTCCGACGGCAGAAAAATAATGAATATTTTGTTGAAATAAAAATATAACGAAGGCATCTTCCTCAATGATTGAGAAGATGCCTTCATCACTTTAATGAACAGAAATAAGGGTTGTATAAATGTCTGAAAATACAAAATTTATATTTATAACAGGTGGTGTGGTTTCATCTTTAGGTAAAGGTTTGGCATCGGCTTCGTTAGCTTCGTTGTTGCAAGCCAGAGGTTTTAAGGTAAGAATGAGAAAACTTGATCCTTATCTTAATGTCGATCCGGGGACTATGAGCCCTTATCAGCATGGAGAAGTTTTTGTTACCGATGATGGTGCGGAGACCGATTTGGATTTGGGACACTATGAAAGATTTTCCGGTGTACCGTGTCGTAAAACAGACAGTATTACAACAGGTAGGATTTATCAAAGAGTAATTGATAAAGAACGTCATGGTGATTATTTGGGGGCTACAATTCAGGTTATTCCTCATGTTACCAATGAAATTAAAGAATTTATTTTATCTGATATTGTTGATGAAGATTTTGTTTTGTGCGAAATCGGCGGAACAGTCGGTGATATTGAAGGACAGCCTTATTTGGAAGCAATTCGTCAGGTTGCATACGAGTTGGGTCGTGAACGCTCAATGTTTATCCATGTTACTTTGCTACCCTATATTCCGACAGCCGGCGAATTAAAAACCAAACCTACACAACACTCGGTTAAAAAGTTGCAAGAATATGGTATTCAACCGGATATGTTGCTTTGTCGTTCGCAAATGGAAATACCTCAAAATGAAAAACGTAAGATTGCATTGTTTTGTAATATCAGAGAAGAAAATGTTATTACGGCGCTAGATGCTTCGAGCATTTATCAGGTTCCAATAGCTTATGCCAAAGAAGGTATGGGGCGTCAGGTCTGTAAGCATTTCGGAATTGAAACATCTGAAGTTTTGGATTTAAGTAAATGGGAAAATATTTTAGAAAATATCAGACATCCGGAAGGTGAAGTCAGAATTGCGGTTGTCGGTAAATATACGCAGTTGTTGGAAGCTTACAAATCACTTAATGAGGCTCTAATCCATGGTGGTATTGCCAATAAATATAAAGTTAAAATTAAATGGATAGATTCTGAATTGCTTGAAAATGAGCCGGCAGAGAATCATCTTAATGATGTCAGCGCTATTTTGGTCCCCGGCGGTTTCGGTCAACGCGGTACCGAAGGCAAAATTAATGCTATTAAATATGCTCGTGAAAATAAAGTTCCGTTTTTGGGAATTTGTTTGGGTATGCAAATGGCGGTTATTGAAACTATGCGTAATGTTGCAGGTATTAAAAATGCCGGTACAACAGAATTTAATCCGAATTGTGAGCCGGTTGTAGGTTTGATGACCGAGTGGGATAAGGAAGGTGCAAAAGAAATTCGTCATAAAGATGGTGATTTGGGCGGAACTATGCGTTTGGGAGCATATGAATGTAAATTAGAACCGAATTCTTTGGCATATAAAATATATGGTAAAGAAATAATTTCAGAACGTCATCGTCACAGATATGAGGTTAATATGTCATATGCAGATGCTTTGCGCCGTTCAGGTATTGAAATTTCCGGAAAATCTCCGGACGGGAAATTGCCTGAAATTGTTGAAATTAAAGATCATCCTTGGTTTTTGGCGGTTCAATTCCATCCGGAATTAAAATCAAAACCGTTTGATCCCGCTCCGATTTTTGTATCTTTTGTAAAAGCAGCTATTGAAAAAAGCAGACTTATATGATAAACGACTGATAAATTAAATTAAGGTTTGTTTTTAATGATCAGATTGATTGGTATTTTATTAAGTTTGTGTTTTTTTGCGTCAACAGCAAAAGCTTTGACTTTCAGTGAATGGAAGGATAAGTTTTTGGGTGAGGTTGGGGCAGTATGGCGTTCTGACCACTATGATGCTTATGTTCCTTTTTATGCTTGGCATAATCGCTTGGCTTATGATGATGAGCATATTGCTAAATATAATGAAAATGCTTTCGGTTTCGGATTAGGTAAATCGATTTATGATGAAAAGGGTAATTGGTACGGTTTGTATGCTTTTGCTTTTAAGGATTCAAATTCAAAATTGGAAACAGTTGCCGGTTTTGCATATCAAAAAAATTGGCGTATAGGTTGCAGTGAGGATTGGCGTGTCGGTATAGGTTATACTTTGGGTATGACACAACGAGAGGAATATTATTATATTCCGATACCTATGCCGTTGCCGATTATCGGTATTGAATATAAAAATATTGCTTTGCAGGCGGCATATGTTCCGGGGTTGAAAAACTTTGGTAATGTGGCGTTGTTTTGGCTTCGGGTAAGGTTGTATTAAAAAGTTAAAAAAAAAGCTTGATTATTTTTTTATTGTACTATATCAATAGCAACAGCTTTATTTATTGCGAGCGGCCATGGCGGAATTGGTAGACGCGTAACGTTGAGGTCGTTATGGGAGGTATCCCGTGAAGGTTCAAGTCCTTTTGGCCGCACCAAATAAAGCTTTTTTTATGTTTAATGGAGTTGCCATCGATTTAATTTATTATATTTTTCAATATATTATCAGAGGAGGTTAAAGCTAATGTTTAAAGTTTGTAAAACTGACGCCAATCAAAAACTGATTAAATTGAAAAAGAATCGATTGTATGCAGGTTCATGGATAAATGTTATTAATCCCAGCACTGAAGAATTGGAAAGAATCTCAACTTGGATAAATTGGGATATAGATACATTGAAAACATCGCTCGATATTGATGAGCGTTCACGAATTGAGCAAGAAGGCAAAAATTTTATGTTGATTATTAACCTTCCGTTGTTGGATGACGAAGGTCAGTTTGATACTTTGCCTTGTTCGATGGTTTTTACTCCTAAAAATATGGTAACTTTATGTTCTCGAGAGAATCGTATTATCGGTTCATTTACTAAAGCTACATCCACTACTTTTGATACTAAAAATCAAACTAAAATGTTGCTTAATATTTTGTATAAGGCAACACAGTTTTATTTGCGTTATTTGAAGATAATAAATCGTAAGACTGAAAGTATTGAGTATAGTTTGAGAAATACTACCAATAATAAAGAGCTTTTTCAGTTGATGGAAATTCAAAAATCATTGGTATATTTTACAACTGCTTTGCGAGATAATCATCTTGTTTTGCAAAAATTGGTACGTATGGTTAAGGCAAAGACAATCAGCTCAAATTTGAAATTTAATGAAGATGATATCGATTTATTGGAAGATATTATGATTGAAAATAAACAGGCTATTGAAATGGTTGATATGCATCGTACTATTTTGGAAAGTATGATGGATGGTTTTGCTTCGGTTATTAATAATAATGTTAACCAAGTTATGAAGTTTTTGGCGGCAATTACCATTATCTTATCAATTCCGACAATGTTAGCAAGTTTTTGGGGAATGAATGTTAAATTGCCATTGAGTGATGTTAATTTCGGTTTTTGGTATGTAATAGCAATATCAACAATTTTGACTGTTTTGGTTATTTTGTTTTTCCGTAAGAAAAAAATGTTTTAATTTGTTTTATTTTTTGTGAGTATCTTTGACGGCTAACTTGTGATGAAATCATTTTTGGCTTAATGTTTTTGTGTAAAAAAACATTGTCGGGAGGGATTTTATAAGTGTTGTTAGGTTTGGTTGTCGCCGGTTTGATAATTGTTTGTGATCAGATTAGTAAATATTACATTTTACATCATTTTTTGGGCTTGAATTCGTATATTCAATTTGGTGATTATTTTAATGTGGTTAGAGCTTGGAATACCGGTGTCAGTTTTTCGATGTTTAATAATTATGGTAATGTCGGTGCTTATGTTTTGTCAGGTATAGCAATAGCAGTTGTTTGGGCTTTGTTTAAATGGTTAAGAACAGAAAAAAGTAAGCTTGTACAAGTTGCGCTAGGTATGATAATGGGGGGCGCAATCGGTAATGTTATCGACAGATTGCGTTTGGGTGCCGTTTTTGATTTTTTGGATTTTCATATCGGAGAGAAGCATTGGCCGGCATTTAATGTCGCAGACAGTTTTATTTGTATCGGTGCAGGATTAGTTATTTTGTCGGCAATAATCTTAAAATTTAATAAAAAAGAGGTTTAGAAAGTATGAGATTGTTTGTTGTTTTTTGTTTGGTGCTTTTTCTTTTCGGTTGTTCAAATGTCAGAAAAGAAGATTTGGGTTTGGCTCGAGTTTCGCCAAATGAAAAAGTTGTCGAACAAAGAGAACCTTTAGTTATACCAAGCTATGTTTTTGAGCAATAAGAGGTTTGATTGATGATTAAAAAACTCGGCTTATTATTACAAATTTGTTGTTTAGCTTTTATTGGAGAAGTAAAAGCTGAAACTTTTTTAGCAGAAGAGTTTTTCTTAAATAACGGCATGCAAGTTGTGGTAATTGAGAATCATAAAGCTCCGATAGTTAAACATATGGTTTTTTATAAAACAGGTGCAGTTGATGAACCGCGGGGAAAGGGTGGTGTTGCTCATCTTTTGGAACATTTGATGTTTCGCGGAACTAAAAAGATAAAAGATAAAGAATTTAATAAAATAATGGAACAAAACGGGGTAGAGAGTAATGCTTTTACCTCGCAAGATGTTACGGCGTATCATCAATTTGCCGATATATCTCGTTTGGAATTGGTAATGTTTTTGGAAGCAGATCGAATGAGTGGTTTGAAGGTGTCTGATGAGGCTTTTGAAGTAGAACGAGATATTGTCTTTCAAGAAAGAAAACAACGAGTTGATAATAATCCGGCAGCAAAATTTTATGAGATGGTAAGACGTGCTTTGTGGGGAAATCATCCTTATGGAAATCCGGTGACGGGACTTGATGATGAAATTAAAAATTTGAGTAAAAAAGATGTTTTGGAATTTTATAAAAAATATTATTCCCCTAACAATGCAGTTTTGATTTTGTCAGGAGATATTACTGTTGAAGAAGCTAAAATTTTGGCTGAAAAATATTATGGCAGAATAAAGCCTGTTAAGTTTGAAAAAAATGTAATTGAAAATTTGCCGGAAAATTTAGATATAAAGCTTAAAACAAAAATGCAGGAAGTGAAGCTTGCTCGTTTGGTTAAAATTATGGCTGTTCCTTCTTTTGTTTCGGATAAAACCAAAGCTTATGCTTTAGATGTTTTGGCTAACTATTTGTCTCAAGATGAAAATTCGCCATTATATCAAAAATTGGTGGTTAAAGATGAAAAAGCTTTAAGTGTCAGTGTAAGTTATGACGGTATCAGTCGAGGTTTGGGAAGTTTTTCATTTAGCGCCATTCCTCAAGGAGTGCCTGATGAGAATTTTGAAAAATCCGTTGAAAAGGCTTGGAATTATGCTGTTAGGAAATTTGATGCAGAAGAGTTGGAAAAGACCAAGAAAAAAATGTTATCATCATTGGTTTATTTGAAAGATAATCCTGCAAGTTTGGCACAAATTGCCGGTTGGATGACAGCATCAGGTGTCGGTATTGATGAATTGCAAAAATATGAGGAAAATATTAAAAACGTATCATTAAGTGATGTTTTGGAAGTTGCTGATTTTGTGTGGAATAAGGCTCCTAAAGCAACCGGAATTTTGTATGCGGAGGAGGATAAATAAAATGAGCAGACGTCCTATTTATATGAAAAATAAAAATAATTCGTTGATAATGTTTGTTTTATTTGTTGTTTTGTCGGCTTTGGTTTATAGCTATAATAAGAGTTTTTCTTTGCAGTCGTTGGTTGAAAATTCTGTATTAAATAACAGAGAATTTAAAGGCAAAGTTGAGGAAATTTTTAGTGAAAAATCGAATATAAAATCATATTTTATGCAACAAAATGAAGTTCCTATCGTGGCGGTCAGTTTTATATTTGATAATAGCGGTTCAGCTTATGATGAGGAAGGAAAAAAAGGAATTGCATCGTTGTTTGTTGCAACAATTAAAGATGGTGCATTTAATCGTTCGGCTGATGAAATTCGTGATGAACTGGGGTTAAAAGGTATTTCAATTTCTTTTGATAGTTCTAAAGACAGTATTAGCGGAAGTTTGGTTGTTCCGAAAGAATATTTACAAGATGCCGTTGAGTTACTGCGAGATATTTTGGGTAAACCTAAATTTGAGAAAAAGTATTTGGAAATTGCTAAAGCTCAAATAATAAAATCGTTGATGGTTGAAAAGGAAAATCCGGCAAAAGAACTTGGTCTTGCTAATGATAAATTGATTTTCGGAAAGCATGAGTATTCGCAAAACCCATTAGGAAATATTCAGGATATAAAAAATATTTCGCAAGAAGATTTGAAAAATTTTGCTAAAAACAGATTGGCAAAAAATAATTTATATGTCGGAATTGCCGGAGATTTGACAAGTGATGATGCTAAATATGTGGTTGATGAAATATTTGGCGGGTTGAACGAAAAAAATAATGTAAAAAAAATTGAAAATGTGGTTTTGGATTTTAATAAACCGGAGCTGAAAATCGAACGTAAGGACGGACAAAATATTGTTGTTTTTACAACTGGCGGAACATGTAGAAAATGTGAAGATTTTTATCCTTTATATGTGGCAAATTATCTTTTTGGCGGGGCCGGTTTAAATTCAAAATTAAATCAAAAATTAAGAGAAAAAGAAGGTCTTACTTATGGCGCTTATTCATCGATGATTTTGGCGGATAAAGCCGATTTGTTAACAGCAGGATTTTCAACAACAAAGGATAAATTTGAAAAGGCCGTTAATATGTTTAGGTCTGAATGGGAAAATATCGGACAAAACGGGTTTAGTAAAGATGAGGTTGAATTTGCTAAAAATTATTTGATTGCATCATATAATTTAAGGTTTGCATCGATATCGGGAATTGCTGATATTTTAGTGATGCAACAAAAATATGATTTGGGTTTAGATTTCTTAATTAAGAGAAATTTTTATGTGAAAAATGTTAATGTAGAAGATGTAAATAAGGTCGCAAAGAAGTATTTTACAAATAATTTACTGCAAGCGCAGATCGGAACTTTTAATTAAAAAAGGAGTGATTTTGATGTTTAGTTTAACAAGCAAAATAAATAAGTCAATTCAATGGAAAAGATTGGAAAAATTAGCTAAAAAAATGCGCAAAGTTGAAATGCGTGATATGTTTGCTAAAGATAAAAAACGCGCTGAAAAATATAGCATAAATTTAGAAAATATGTTGGTTGATTTTTCTAAAAATCGCATTGATGATAAAGTATTTAAGACTCTTCTTTCACTTGCTAAAAGAGCTAAAGTTAAGAATAAAATTGCAGAAATGTTTGAGGGTAAAAAAATAAATGTTACCGAAAACAGAGCAGTTTTGCATATAGCACTTCGCAATAAAGATAATACTCCGATTTATGTCGACGGTAAAAATGTGATGCCGGAAATCAATAAGGTTTTGGTTAAAATAAAAGATTTTTCCGAGGCTGTGCGTTTGGGTAAATTTGTCGGGTATACCGGTAAAAAGTTGACTAATATTGTTAATATCGGAATAGGCGGTTCTGATTTGGGTCCTAAAATGGCTGTTGAAGCTATGAAAAAATATATGCCTAAAGAAATGAATTGCTATTTTATTTCTAATATTGACGGAACGGCTTGTTCGGAAGTTTTGAATAAGGTTGATCCCGAAACAACTTTGTTTATCGTATGCTCAAAAACTTTTACCACTATCGAAACTTTGACTAATGCAAAAACTTGTCGTAAATGGCTGATTGATGCTTTGGGCGAACATGCAACATCAAAACATTTTGTGGCGGTTTCAACAAATGCTAAAGAAGTTGAAAAGTTCGGTATTGATGTTAAAAATATGTTCGAATTTTGGAATTTTGTCGGCGGAAGATATTCTATGTGGTCTGCAATAGGATTGATTATTGCCATTGCCGTCGGATATGATAATTTTGAAAAAATGTTGGCAGGTGCTAACGAAATGGATAAACATTTTAAAAATGCCGATTTGGATAAAAATATTCCGGTTATTTTAGCATTGATAAGTGTTTGGTATAATAATTTCTTCGGTATCAGAAATCATGTGGTTGTGCCGTATGATCAATATTTGACTTATTTGCCGGCTTATTTGCAACAGCTTGTTATGGAAAGTAACGGTAAGTATGTTGATTTGAATAATAAATTTATTAATTATCAAACTTCTCCGGTTATTTTCGGTGGCGCCGGTACAGATGTTCAACATTCATTTTTTCAAATGTTGCATCAAGGAACTTCATTTGTGCCATGTGATTTTATTATACCGGCAATTTCACATAATGAAATCGGGGATCATCATGAAATTTTGTTGGCTAATATTTTGGCGCAAAGTGAAGCTTTGATGATGGGTAAAACCACTAAAGAAGCTATGGAAGAATTAAAAGCAAAAGGATTGTCTGCTGAAGAAGTAAATAAATTGAAAAAATATAAGACATTTAAAGGCAATCGTCCGTCAAATACCATTATCTTTAAGAAAATTGATCCGTTTGCTTTGGGTATGTTGGTGGCAATGTATGAGCATAAGACATTTGTTGAAGGTGTGATTTGGAATATCGGTTCGTTTGATCAGATGGGTGTGGAACTCGGCAAGCAAATGGCTTTGCGTATTTTGCCGGAGTTACAAGGTAATAAAGATGATGTAAAACATGATAGTTCAACTACTGCTTTAATTAATATAATCAAAGGTTTTAGAAAATAATGACTATTAGAATTTTACCTTCGAATTTAGTGAACCAAATTGCAGCAGGTGAGGTAATTGAAAAGCCGGCGTCTGTGGTTAAAGAATTGATAGAAAACTCACTTGATGCAGGCGCTTCATCAATTGAAGTTCATTTATCTGACGGAGGTAAAACTTTTATCAAAATAGTTGATAACGGTAAAGGAATGTCAAAAGATGAACTCGAGGTTGCTGTTGAAAGACATGCGACCTCGAAGTTGCCTGATGACAATTTGTTTAATATTTGTTTTTTCGGGTTTAGAGGTGAGGCTTTACCATCGATTTCATCTGTTTCTCGTATGAGTATTTTAACCAGAAGACAAGGTGATGAAAACGGGTGGAAAATCAATGTTGAAGGTGGTGTAAAATCTCAAGTTGAGCCGGTGGCTTGTAATAAAGGTACGACAATTGAAGTACGTGATTTGTTTTATGCTACACCTGCAAGATTAAAGTTTTTGAAGTCATCATCAGGTGAGACAGCATCTTGTGTTGATGTGGTTGAGCGAATTGCTCTGGCGAATCCCCAAGTTTCATTTATGTTATATGCTGAAGGTAAAAAGAAGTTATTTTATCCGGCAGGAAACGGTGATTTGTTTGAAGCCAGAATGGAACGTTTAGTTGCTGTTATGGGTAAAGAATTTAGAGAAAATTCGATATTGATTGATACTCAAAGAGAAGGTGTGTCAATTAGCGGGTATGTTTCTTTGCCGACATTAAATAAGGCTAATTCGTTATCACAATTTTTGTTTGTGAATAATCGTGTAGTGCGTGATAAGTTGCTTTTGGGAGCAATAAAAGGTGCTTATAGTGATGTTTTGGCATCGGGCAGATATCCAATGTGTGCATTGTTCTTTGATGTCAGCCCGCAAGATGTTGATGTAAATGTACATCCGACAAAAGCCGAAGTGAGATTTTATGATAATAATTTGGTTAGAGGTTTGTTGGTTTCATCTATTAAAAATGCTTTAGCCAGAGCTTCAGGAAAAACTTCTAATACTTTGGATTTGAGTCAAATTGCAAGAGTGGAAGAAGTTCCGTTTGATGAAAATTTGTCATTCAATGAGCCTCAAGTTTATAATCCGGCAATCAAACTCGGAAATTATCAAAGCTTTGCGTATGGCGGAAGTAAAAGACAAGCAGATTTGCCTGATTTAGAATATAAGTTTTCGGTTAAGACGGAAGATGTTGATTATTCTAATATTGCTCAAGAAGAAATAGGTGCTTTGGGTTTGGCGAAGGCACAAATAAATGATACTTATATTATTGCACAAACACCTGACAGTTTGATTATTGTTGATCAACATGCAGCGCATGAGCGTATTGTTATGGAAAAGCTAAAAGCCGGATTAGAGGCAAAAAATCAGGCAGCACAAATATTGTTGATACCGGAAATTGTTGATTTGTCGATGTCGGAGAAAAATAAGTTGTTGTCGGCAAGTGATGATTTGGCAAAATTGGGTTTGGAAATTGAAGAGTTTGGAACAACAGCGGTATTGGTCAGAAGTACTCCGGCATTGTTAGGTGAGGTTGATGCAAAAGCTTTGGTAAAAGATTTGGCAGAACAGATTGTTGAATGGGGTAGCGGTTTTGATTTGAAAGAAAAACTGCATTTGGTTTGTGCAACTTTTGCTTGCCACGGTTCGGTAAGAGCAGGGCGAAGACTTAATATTGAAGAAATGAATAAGCTGTTGCGAGATATGGAAAAAACTCCACATTCCGGTCAGTGTAATCATGGTCGTCCGACTTATGTTGAATTAAAAATGAAAGATATTGCCCATTTATTTGATAGGAATTAATACTGATGAATGCGATTTTTGTAAACGGATTTGTGGCAGCATTGATCGCCGGGATGGTCACCGGTGTCGGCGGTTTGTTGGTATTTTTGAAAAAAAGATATTATAAAGCAGAAATAAATTTGTTGTTGAATGTGGCTGCCGGTGTAATGTTGTCGGCTTCGTTTTTTTCATTACTTATGCCGGCGATGGAAAATATTATCGGCAAAGGTGAAAATTTGCATGTTGATGCATTGAAATATGCTATATCTATGGGGGCGGGGGTTTTGTTAGTTGGTGTGTTGAATGTTATTTTACCGCATGAGCATAACGGAACCGGACATCATGGACCATATTTTGATATTAAAAAGGCTTGGCTTTTTATTATTGCAATTACTTTGCATAAAATACCTGAAGGTTTGGCAATCGGAATAGCTTTTGGGGCAGAAGAAATGGTTAATCCGATGTCTTTGTTGGTAGGAATTGCTTTGCATAATATTCCGGAAGGACTGACCATTGCTATTTCGTTGATAGGAGCAGGATATTCTAAAATAAGGGCAGCTTTTACTTCTCTTTTAATAGGTTTTGTTCAACCTTTGGGTGCAGTTATCGGTTTGTTGTTGACCGGTTTTGATTTTAATATTGTTCCGTATGGTATGGCGCTGGCCGGAGGTACAATGTTGTTTGTAGTTATCAATGAAATTTTACCGGAAACTTATGGACAAAAAGAAAATACCAAGTCTGTATGGGCTGTTTTTTCGGGCTTTATACTGATGACTTATATTACAATTTTATTCCATTAAATATAAAAAAGATGTTGACGAGATAAAAAAGTTAAGTTAAATATTACCACGTTATTACAAATGGAGCGTTGGCAGAGTGGTAATGCAGCGGATTGCTAATCCGTCATCGTGAATAGCGATGCATAGGTTCGAGTCCTATACGCTCCGCCACTTAAAACCGTCTGAAAAGACGGTTTTTTGTTTGTGCATAATAAGGTATCTGATTTGACTTTAGTTGTGAGTGATAATAGAAGTTGTCAGTAGATATTATTGATTGGAGACTTTTTGATGTTTGAAAATTTGAATGAGTTATTTACAAATCACGCTATACTCTCGGAAACAGCCATGTGGGGTATTTTCGGAGTAGTAGTTTTAGCATTGCTTTTCTTTGACCTTTTTATTTTTAATCGTAAAAATGAAGTTCCTAATTTTACTCATACCTTGGTTTTATGTATTTTATATATTGCTGCAGCTTGTTTATTCGGGGTTTTTGTTATATATGAAAAAGGCGTTGATTTAGGTATGGATTATTTTACCGGATTTTTGGTAGAAAAAAGTTTGTCTTTGGATAATATTTTTATTATGTCTTTGGTTTTTGCATCTATCGGTGTTCCGAGAGAATATCAGCATAGAGTGTTGTTTTGGGGGATTTTGGGCGCGATAGTAATGCGTGCATTACTTATATATGTCGGTGAAGTTTTGATACTTCATTTTCATTGGGTTTTGTATGTTTTTTCTGCCGTTTTGGTTTATACCGGTGTCAAAATGTTGGTTACCAAAGAAGAGGAAGATGGTAATTTTAAGGAAACAAAAGTTTATAAGTTTATTGCGAAAACTTTTAGAATTACTAAAGAACTGCATAAAGAACATTTTCTTGTGAAAATTGACAGTAAATATTATATGACACCATTGTTTTTTGCATTGTTAGTTATTGAAATAATGGATGTGATTTTTGCTCTTGATTCAATTCCGGCAATATTCCTTATTACTCAAGATGTGTTTGTGGTATATACAAGTAATATATTTGCTATTTTGGGTTTAAGAGCTTTATATTTCTTGTTGGAAGCAGTAGTACATAAGTTTAAGTATTTGAAGCCGGCATTAGCTTTGATTTTGGTGTTTATCGGATTGAAGATATTTGTTCCGAAGCTTATGGGATTTGAATTAGAGGCTATACATTCACTTAGTGTAACTTTTGGTTTGTTGTTTGGAGGAATTGTTTTTTCGATTATAAAAGATAAAAAAATTGTTTCTGAAAAATAAATCAAAAAATAAAAAAAGTACTTGAAAAATAAAATAGGTGGTTTATAGTCCTTTTTCGGAAAGATTATGCGTGCGTAGCTCAGTTGGCTAGAGCAACTGACTCTTAATCAGTGGGTCCAGGGTTCGAATCCCTGCGCGCGTACCATACAAAAGAAAGACCTCTTTATGAGGTCTTTTTTTGTATGGTTTAGGCAAGCAAGATGAGAACCCTGGAGTAAAGGGTTCGACTACAAACGAAAGGCAGACGGAGTATGCCGGTGAGTGATAACGAATGAGTGCAGTAGCAACTCAAGCGAAGCGCAGAGTAATCCCTAAAAGCGCGTACCATACAAAAGAAAGACCTCTTTATGAGGTCTTTTTTTGTATGGTTTAGGCAAGCAAGATGAGAACCCCGGAGTAAAGGGTTCGACTACAAATGAAAGGCAGACGGAGTATGCCGGTGTAGTTTTTTATAAAAAAAGTTAAAAAAAAGCATTCTGGCCGATGGGCGAGAATGCTTTGGGAATAGACAGTGTTATTTTACCGTAACTAAAGGTACTTCAGTATTCCCGGTGACATTAGCAGCGATTAAAACTCGTGCTCCGTCATGTTTGGGATTATAGTATTCGATGACAGTCAACTCATTGTTTTCCGTAATACCTATCCATGAGTTGTTTTTACCACATGGGGCAACCGGTCTGACAGCCATACTGTGCTTATATGAGGCATGAGAAACCGTTATAACGTCAGTTATTTTTGAACATTTTTTGCCCCATACTTCTTCATCGTTTTTAATACCTTTGGCGTTAGCAACACCTTTGAATTTTCCTGAGTGGTCGACAAGGATAGCGTAATCTCCTGCTACCATTTCCACTTTCAATTTTCTGAAGCCTGTCAAAAAATTGATAAATCTTACAATAGTTTTCATATGTTTAATGATATTTTTACATTTGTAGGAAAGGTGTAGCATATTTTTTTTGTTATGTAAATAAAAAATGTAGGATTTTTGTTTTGATTTTATTTTAAATGTTTTTAAAGCAATATTTTTTATAATCGTATTATAATAATCTGATTATAAGGTTTGTGATATGAAATTTTCCAAGAATATGTTAGCAGTGTCTTTAATTGCTTTGTGGAGTGCAACGGCATGTGCTACAGATAATTTGAAAATTGAAGCTCCTGAAGAATATTTGGAGTGGTTGGAAAATTTAAAAGTTGAAATGATTGAAAAGGGCATTTCAAAGAAAACCATTAAAAAAGTTTATGCTCAAAATTATTACCATGAGCCTAAAGCTGTTGTACAAGATAGAAAACAATTAGAATTTGTTTTAACTTCAGATAAATATATTAATAGAGTTGTTAATAAGGTTAGAACCGAAAAAGCACAGGAATATTATAAAAAATTGATTCCTTTATGGATAAAAATCGGTGAAAAATATGCTTTGCCGGCAGAGTATGTGGTAGCTTTTTGGGGAATAGAAACTAATTTCGGATCAAATTTCGGGGGGCATAATGTAATAGATGCCTTAACGGAAATGAGTTATGACAAGAGGCGCTCGGCATTTTTTAAAAAAGAACTCTATAATGCTTTAAAAATTATTGATGATTATGATATTGATTTTACTCAAATGCATGGTTCGTGGGCCGGCGCAATGGGGCATTTTCAATTTATGCCATCTACTTTTAATGCTTATGCCGTTGATTTTGACGGTGATAATAAAATTGATATTTGGAACAGTTTTGATGATGCGGCCGCTTCGGCAGCAAATTATCTGACCACAATCGGTTGGAAAAAAAATATTCCATGGGGAATGAGGGTAATTTTGCCATGGAATTTTGATTATAAATTGACCGGTAGGCATAAAGATTTGACAGTTAAAAGTTTGAATAAAATCGGGGTTAGAACAGTATCAGGTAAAAAAATTAAGCTTAATCCCGAATTGAAAGTTTCGATTATTACTCCTGAAGGTAAAAAGGGCAATGCTTATTTGATTACTGATAATTTTTATAAAATTATGCATTGGAATCGTTCGGAAAATTATGCTTTGGCTGTCGGAATTTTGGCTGATTATGTTAAAAGCGGTAAAAAATGGCAAAAATTAGAGCAAAAAGATGTGCAAAAAGTTAAAACTGATGATGTTTTAAAAATTCAGTCTTTTATCAATAAATTAGGTTGGTTTAAGCTTGATGAAGACGGAAAGTTGGGCAGTAAAACACGTGATGCAATAAAAAAGGTGCAAAAGAAGGCAATGCTTCCGCAAGACGGTTATCCTGATTATTATTTGATGCGTAAAATTAATAGTTATAATGATAAAAAAGGTTTTGCAATTCCGGTGCCGGAAAGAAAATTACACAAGGTAAAATAATCGCTTTACGACAAAGAAAAAAAAATATAAATTGATGTTAAATGTGAAAATGATCTAACAGACGGATAAGTTTATATGTTTGGAACTAAATATTTATATTTGGCGAGCGTGTTTGTTTTGGGCGCTTGTGCTTATGGAAGCGTTGATTTGGGTGACGGTAAATATACTCAAGCGTCGGCTATTACAGGTCAGGGCGGAGTATATAAAATCGGAAATCCTTATAAAATTATGGGAAAATGGTATTATCCTAAAGAAGATTACAGCTATTCAGAGGTCGGAATATCTTCTTGGTATGGTAAGGATTTTCATGCTAAAAGAACGGCAAATGGTGAAAAATACGATATGAATGCGTTAACGGCAGCACATAGAACATTGCCGTTGCCGTCTATTGTTAAGGTTACTAATTTAGAAAACGGTCGTTCGTTGGTGTTGCGTGTTAATGATCGCGGACCGTATGCTAAAAATAGAATTATAGATGTTTCAAGGCGAGCAGCTCAACTTTTGGGTTTCTATACGCAGGGGACAACAAAAGTCAGAGTTGAAGTAATGGAAAAAGAAAGTAAGGCTTTGAAAGCAGCTCTTACGGGTGAATCTGCGGAAGAAGATGTATATCAAGTTCAAGAAACCGCGCCGGTAATTACATCTGCTAATGAAAATAACGGTGTATCTTATTTAAAAGGAAGTTATTTTGTTCAGGTCGGATCATTTTCTTTGGAAAGCGGAGCGCAGAATATGGCTTCGCAATTAGGAGAAGAATGTAATATTTATTATACAAACGTAAATGGTCAGAATTTTTATAGAGTAAGGATCGGACCTTTTAGTGATGAGCAAAGTGCTAATGTTATGTTGAATAAAATTCAAAACAAAGGCATTTACGGGGCTAAAGTTGTATCAGATTAAGAATTAGAGGAATAAGATAATGAAGTTTGATAAAATGTTGTTGGGTAGTTTGGGGGCTTTGATGTTGTTGGCATCGACTAATGCGTTTGCCATTGATACAAAGGCTAAAAATATGATTTTGGTGGATTTTGAAACCGGTGAATATATGTATCAAAAAGATATTACCACACCAATTCCTCCGGCTTCGATGAGCAAATTGATGACCGTGTATATGATATTTGATAAACTTCGTGACGGAAGTCTTTCTTTGGAAGATACATTTAAGGTTAGTGAAAATGCTTGGCGTAAGGGCGGAGCTGCCAGTGGCGGTTCGACAATGTTTTTGGCAATAGGTGATGAGGTCAGTGTCGACCAATTATTGAAGGGAATAATCATTCAATCCGGTAATGATGCTTGTATTGTGGCTGCTGAAAATATTGCCGGTGATGAAGATTCTTTTGTGGAAAAAATGAATGTAAAAGCAAGAGAATTAGGGATGAATAATTCAACTTTTGCTAATGTTACGGGGTTACCTCATCCGGATCATAAAATGTCTGTTGAGGATTTGGCAATTTTGGCTCGTAAAATAATTGAGGAATTTCCGCAGTTTTATCATTTGTTCTCGCAAAAAGAGTTTGTTTATAACAATATTCGTCAGGGTAATCGTAATCCTTTGCTTTATTCTATGCCATATGCCGACGGACTTAAAACAGGACATACAGATGAAGCCGGATTTTGCTTAACTGCTTCAGCTAAAAAGGGTGATCGTCGTATTATCGGTGTTATGACCGGTTTATCTTCTAATAAGGAACGCTCGGATGAAGCTGATAAAATGATGTCTTGGGCGTTTAGAGAATATGGTAATTATAAATTAAAGCAAAAAGGCGATAAAATTGCCGATGTTGCTGTCAGATATGGTACGGATAAGACTGTTCCTATGGTTTTGTCACAAGATGTCGTAAGAACTTTGAAAAAAAGCAGTCGTAATGATGTGAAAATGACAGCTGTGTATGATAAACCTCTTAAAGCTCCCGTTAAAATGGGACAACAACTCGGTGTGTTGAAAATAGAAGTTCCGGAAACGGAAGTTCAAGAGATTCCTTTGATTGCCGGTCAAACAATTAATAAGGTCGGTTTGTGGGGTAAGGCAATAGTAAATATTAAGTATTTACTTGCAGGGGAATAGCTATGAAAAAAGGATACTTTATTACTTTTGAGGGTGGCGAAGGAACAGGAAAATCAACTCAAATCAAACTGTTAGAAGATTATCTTAAAGGAAAAGGTGAAGATATTATCATCACAAAAGAACCGGGAGGAACAGAGGTAGGACTGGAGATAAGAAAGTTGTTAGTCTGTGGTGATAAGGATAAGTTTGATGCTACTGCGGAGGCTTTGTTATATTTTGCAGACAGACATATTCATTTGAGTAAAAAAATTTGGCCGGCAATGGAAAAAGGCTGTGTTGTGATGTCTGACAGGTTTGCGGATTCAACATTTGCATATCAATATTACGGTTATAATAAGCGTGTTTCAAAAGAAACTTTGCAACAGCTTTATCAAATTGCTGTTGGCGATTTTAAGCCTGATTTAACGATTATTCTTGATATTGATCCGAAAATCGGTTTGGAGCGTTCTTTTAATAAGGCAAAGTCTATGGAAGTTAAAGAACTGCGTTTTGAGGGACGTGAGTTTGAGTTTCATCAAAATTTGCGTAACGGATTTTTGGAAATTGCTAAAGAGGAACCAAATCGTTGTGTGGTTTTAGATGCAAATAAGACAATAGAAGAATTGCATAAAGATATTGTTAAGGTTGTTAATCAGAGATTGGGATTATAATGGAAGAAAAAACATCTTTTGAGCCTAAAGATAATGCGTATCTTATCGGATGTGAAGAGGCCGAAAAGATGTTTTTAGATGCATGGAAAAATAATTTGATGCATCAATCTTGGCTTATATCAGGTGTAAAAGGTATCGGAAAGGCTACTCTTGCATATAAAATTGCACGCTTTTTACTTAGTGATGATGCCGAGAAAAAAGAAGATTTGTCATCGTTGGATATTTCTCCGGACAGTAATACTTTTCGTCAAATAAGTAAGGGATCGCATCCGGAGTTTAAATTGATTGAACGCGGGTATTTGAAAACTGAACGTCAAAAGATTATAAAAGCAATAAAAGACGGCAATTATATGAATGATGATGAGTTGGCTGATTTGAAAAAATCAAGCGTGATAACAGTTGATGATGTGCGTACCGTGAATGAGTTTTTATCTAAAAAATCGGCTAACGGAAAGTGGCGTGTGGTTATTATTGATAGTGTTGATGAGATGAATTCATCATCAGCTAATGCTATATTGAAAATATTGGAAGAACCACCGCATAAATCGGTTATTTTGCTTATTTCACATAATCCGGGTATTTTGTTGCCGACAATTAAATCACGTTGTATTAAGTTGCACTTAAATCCTTTGAAAGAAAATCAAATTGCCAGTTTGTTAAGAAGATATCGTTCGGAATTGAGTGAAGATGTAATTAAAAAAGTTTCTGCAATTTCCGGTGGAAGTATCGGAAAAGCGATAACTTATGTTGATGGTAATGCTTTGGATTTGTATGATAGAATTTATTCGTTGGCTTCATCAGGAAAGAACTTTAAAACTTCGGAAATGTTAGATTTTTGTGATGAGGTTGTTGCCGATGAAGATACGTATAATTTGTTTAGAGAATTAGTACTAAGGTTTTTAAGTGAACAAGTACGATCATTAAATAAAGTTGAAGATACAGCAGATATGTATGATAAAGCAATTAAGACTTTTAAGGAAACGGATAGTCTTAATTTGGATAAACGTCAGGCTGTAATGACAATTATGGTGGCGATTTGCAGGATTTATTGAGATGTTGGTCGATAGTCATTGTCATTTGGAATATAACAATAATTTGAAAAATATAATCGAAGCAGCAAAGAAAGCCGGTGTGGAATATATTTTAGATGCCGGAAGCGGTTTGAATGATATTGCATCTCATATAAAAATTTGTGAAGAATTTGGCGGTGTTTATACTGCTGCCGGAGCGCATCCTCATGAGGCAACAGAATATCAAGATATTACGGTTGATGATATTGTTAAGGCAGCTGATAATGATAAGGTTATTGCCATAGGGGAGGCCGGATTAGATTATTTTTATGATTTTGCGCCTAAAGAACTTCAGACAGCATTGTTTGAAAAAAATATTAAAGCTTCGCAAATTACCGGAAAACCTCTTATTATTCATAATCGTGAATCTGATGATGATATGATAAGATTGCTGAAAAATGCTTATGATAAAAAAGAATTTAATGCAATAGTGCATTGTTATTCTTCAACATGGAGATTAGCTGAAGAGGCTTTGAGTTTGGGATTTTATATTTCCGCTTCGGGAATGATTACATTTCCGAAATCTCAAGAAATCAGAGATAATTTCGGTAAAATTCCATTGGACAGATTATTGGTAGAAACAGATTCTCCATATTTAGCACCCGTTCCGAAGAGAGGAAAAGTAAATGAGCCTGCAAATGTGGTGTTTACGGCGCAAAAGTTAGCTGAAATTAAAAATATAAGTTTTGAAAAATTGGCAGAAATAACAACGCAAAATTTTAAGAGGTTGTTTAAGATATGACAAAGGTTGTTTTTTTAGGCGCCGGAGCGTCTCCCGGAGTTCCTTCAATTAGTCAGGGATGGGGAAATTGTAATCCTAATAATCCTAAAAATGTCAGAAGACGTACTTCGACTTATTATGAAGTAAAAGGAATTAAAATTTTGGTGGATACATCTCCTGATTTACGTCAGCAGATGTTGGATAATGAAATTTATGATGTTGATTGTGTGTTATATACGCATGCGCATTTTGATCATATTTCAGGTATTGATGAATTGAGAGAAATAAATCGTCGTACTTGTAAGCCGATACCGGTTTTTGCTTCTGATTTTACGATGTCGGAAATAAAACGACGTTACGGATATATGATAATTAAAAATAATGAACCGAAATTTTATTTATCTAAAGGCGGGCTTGTTACTGAAAAGGTAAAGGCTAATCATAAGTTTTATTTTAATGGTATTAAAATTATGCCTTTGAAATTGTTGGGACATAATTTGCCAAGTTACGGTTATATTATTAATGATGAAATAGTTCATTTGAGTGATTTTAAAAAATTATCTGATTCAGCAATAAAACGTATTAAGGAAATTAAGCCTAAATTGATAGTTATGCCTTTGACGGTTCCGACGATACATATTCATCATGTCGGGTTAGAAGAGGCAATGAATTATGTGAAGATGTTTGATGTTGAGAAGGTCGTATTTAATCATATGGCGACAGAATGTGATTATGATACTATAAATGAAAATACTCCGGATTATGTTATGCCGGCGTATGATAATATGAAATTGGAGTGGTAGAAAATGTTGTGTATTTATCATTTGGCGGATCATGACGGAAAAGGGTCGGCTGCAATCGTGAATAAGAAATTTAAAGGGGTTGAGTTTTTCGGACTTAATCATGATATGGAAGTGCCTTATGATAAGATAAAGATGCATGATAAAATTATTGTTTGTGATATATCGTTGCCGATGGATTTGATGTTTGAACTTAATGAAACAAAAGATTTAACATGGATTGATCATCATGCTTCAATGATTGAAGAATATGAAAAAAGAATTGCTGGTGGAGCAAAAGAGATAAAAGGTTTAAGGCGTAACGGAACAGCAGCAATGATGTTGACTTGGGAATATTATTTTCCTGATGAAGAAGCTCCGGAAGGAATTAAATTGTTGGCTTTAAATGATATTTATGATTTGAGAGATTATCGTGTGAGACCGTTTGAATATGCTTTTCAGGCTATGGGAGTTAACAGACCTACAGATAAAAATTGGAAAGATTTGTTAGCATCAAAGCTTGATATTAATGAAATGGTATCAAATGGTATGGCGATTTTGTCTTATATTAAAAATCGTAATCATCGTTTGTGTAAAGCAATGTCTTTTGATAGTGAGTATATGGGATATAAATGTATTTGTGCTAATATGCCTCAAGGATATTCCGAATTTTATGACGGGGTTAGAAATATTAAAGATTATGATTTTATGTGTAATTTTTTTATGAATGGTAAGAATACGTGGAATTTGTCTTTTTATACTTCGAAAGATGATGTTGATGTTTCAAAAATTGCAGCTTCGTTCGGAGGAGGCGGCCATAAAAAGGCTGCCGGTGCTTCCGGATTGAAAAAATTGCCGGAATTTTTGGAAAAAGGTTGTTAATGTAATAAAAAAAACCTGACTTTTAGAGGTCAGGTTTTTTTAAGAAGTTCTCGTCAGAGAAAGGTTATAGCAGAATATTTGCTATTTCTTCGGCAATTTCTTCAGATTCTTTTAATCCGTCGACACGTAGTGTGCTGCCTATGGAATCTAATTTATCCCATAACGGAAGAGTGTTTTTTTTGTATTCTTCTAGGCGAGATTCGATAACGGCGTCATCTTTTCTGATAATTGATTCTCCTCCGCAGGTAGGACAGCATCCGTCGTCGACAGTGTGTGTTTTTTTACATTTGGCACATACACGGCGTTTTGCTACGCGTTGTAAAATCACATCTTCGGGAGTGTCGCGAAAAACGGTCAGTACGGTAGTGCCTTTTTCGATTTGGCTATCTAAAAATGCAAGCTGATTTTCAGTGCGAGGATAACCGTCCAAAATTTTTACCGTTTGTTTTTCTTTGAGGGCGTTGGCAACTAAAGAGTCAACGATGCAATCGGGTACAAGTTGTCCGGATTGTACAAGTTCTTTAATTTCTACGCCTGTCGGAGTTGCGTTTGCAATCTCTGAACGGATTAAATCTCCGGTTGAAATGTAGAAAATTTCTTCTGAAGAAATTTTTGATTCTAAAGCTTTAATAAGCTGATTAGACAGGTAGCCCTTTCCGCATCCGGGGGCTCCAAACAAAATAATGATATATTTCATAAGCACAAAAATTTGAGGTATGGATTGTATATATTTTATTTGGATAATTTTGTCAATATTAAATCAGATAGTCATTAAATGTCTTGAGAAATCAGAATGTTTTATTGATTGACTTAAGGGTGAAAAAATGGTATTATATAATTGGTATCTTATACATTTG
>JAZQZB010000039.1:0-73686 GCA_045633825.1 Alphaproteobacteria bacterium
TTTTGCCATTTAGTTATAGGAAAAGTGTTAAAATGATGGATACACAAAACATAAGAATTCGCCTCAAGGCTTTTGATCATCGCTTATTAGATTTGTCTACTAAAGAGATTGTTCATACAGCTAAAAGAACTGGGGCTGAAGTAAGAGGTCCAATACCTCTTCCAACTAAAATTGAGAAGTTTACGATTAACCGTTCTCCTCACGTTGATAAAAAGTCTCGTGAACAGTTCGAAATTCGTACTCACAAAAGACTTCTTGATATTGTAAATCCTACACCACAAACAGTTGACGCGTTGATGAAATTAGACTTGGCAGCTGGTGTGAATGTAGAAATTAAGTTATAATTTTAATGTTGGTTTTTGAAATATAAAATCAACCTATTGAAAAGGAAAAAATAAAAATGCGTACTGGTCTTATCGCAAAAAAACTTGGAATGACTAGACTTTTTGAAGCTGATGGTACACATGTACCTGTAACAGTTTTAGCTGTTGAAGGCTTAAAAGTAGTTGGTGTCAGAACAAATGAAAAAGACGGATACAGTGCTGTTCAACTAGGAACAGGTGCTGTTAAGGCAAAGAATGTATCTAAGCCTATGAAAGGGTTTTTCACCAAGGCTAATGTTGAGCCTAAAAAGAAATTAGCTGAATTCAGAGTTTCTGAAGATTGCTTGTTGTCTGTTGGTGATGAATTGTCCGTAGAACACTTTGTTGCTGGTCAATTTGTTGACGTTTGTGCAACATCTATCGGTAAAGGTTTTGCTGGTCCTATGAAACGCCACAACTTTGCTGGTTTGGAAGCAACACACGGTGTGTCAATTTCTCACCGTTCACATGGTTCTACAGGTCAAAGACAAGATCCAGGTAGGGTATTTAAAGGTAAGAAAATGGCTGGACATATGGGTGACGAACGCGTTACTGTTCAAAACCTTAAAGTTGTTTCAGTTGATGCAAACCGTGGTTTAATTATGGTTAAAGGTGGCGTTCCTGGTGGTGAAAACACTTGGGTGTATGTTACTGATGCTATCAAAAAAACTGCAGATGTTAAATTGCCAATGCCTGCTGGTTTGAAAAAGGTTGATGAACCTGTTGCAGTTAAAGCTGAAGAAGAAACAGCTGATAATGCATAGTATTTAAGGAATTTGAAAATGAAACAGGACATCTTAAATTTGAATAATGAAAACGTTGGCAGCATTGAATTGAACGATGCTATCTTCGGTGTTGAAGTTCGCGCTGACGTTTTACACCGCGTTGTAAATTGGCAATTAGCTATGCGTCAATGCGGTAACCACTTGACTAAAGGTCGTTCTGATGTTGCATTAACACCAGCTAAACCTTTTAAACAAAAAGGTAGCGGTAATGCTCGTCAAGGTAGCCGTAAGGGTACACAATTTAGAAAAGGTGGTGTAGTGTTTGGTCCAGTTGTAAGAGACCATTCTCATGACTTAACTAAGAAATTTAGAAAGTTAGGTTTGAAGGTTGCTCTTTCAGCTAAGGCTAAAGAAGGTAATCTTATCATTGTTGATGAAGCAAAGCTTTCTAATCCTAAAACAAAAGAATTACTTGCTAAATTGAATGTTTGTGGATTGAATAACTGCTTATTTATTGATGGTAAGGAAGTAGATCTTAACTTCGCATTGGCTAGCCGTAATATTGTTGGTGTAGATGTATTACCTACAATCGGTGCTAATGTGTACGATATTTTGAGAAAAGAGAAGTTGGTATTAACTAAAGACGCTGTTGCTTGCTTGGAGGAAAGATTACAATGAAAAAATCAGATAAAACAAACAATGTAACTGCAGCTATGTATGATACATTACTTCGTCCGGTAATTACTGAGAAGTCTATGATGTCTTCTGAAGGTGGTAAAGTGGTATTTACTGTTCCTCTTTCTGCTACTAAAGATGATGTTAAGGCGGCTGTTGAAGCTATTTTCAATGTTAAAGTTGAAAAAGTAAATACCGTTACACAAGCTGGTAAGGTAAAACGCTTTAGAGGTTTTGAGGGTGTTCGCTCTGATTACAAAAAGGCAGTTATTACTCTTGCCGAAGGTCAAAATATTGATGTTACAGCAGGAATTTAGTCATGGCTTTGAAAACATTTAAGCCCGCTACTCCAGGTCTTCGTCAACTTATTATTGTTGACAGAAGTGAGCTTTATAAAGGCAAACCTGAAAAAAGTTTGACAGTTGGTCTTACAAAAACTGGTGGGCGTGATAATTTTGGACACGTTACAAGTCGTAAAATCGGTGGCGGTCACAAACGCAAATACCGTGTAATTGACTTCAGACGTAATAAATTTGATTGTGAAGCAACTGTGGAAAGAATCGAATATGATCCTAACCGTACATCTTTCATCGCTTTAATTAGCTATGAAGATGGAGAGAAGGCTTATATCTTGGCTCCACAAAGATTAAAAGCTGGTGATAAAGTTATCTCTTCTGAGAAAGCTGATATTAAACCAGGTAATGCAATGCCTTTAAAGAGCATGCCAGTTGGTACAATTGTACACAACGTTGAATTAAAAGCAGGTAAAGGCGGACAATTAGTTCGTTCTGCTGGTTGTTATGCTCAAGTTGTTGGTAAAGATGCAGGTTATGCTCAATTGAAATTATCTTCAGGCGAGTTAAGAATCGTTCGTGAAGAATGTTTGGCTACTGTTGGTGCGGTTTCAAACCCAGATAACCAAAACATTTCATTGGGTAAAGCTGGTCGTTCTAGATGGCTTGGTGTTCGTCCAGTAGCTCGTGGTGTTGCAATGAACCCAGTAGATCACCCACATGGTGGTGGTGAAGGCCGTACTTCTGGTGGTCGTCATCCAGTTACTCCTTGGGGTAAACCTACTAAGGGTGCTAAAACTCGTTCTAACAAGAAGACAGATCGCTTTATTATGAGATCTCGTCATGTAAATAAAAAGAAATAAGGAGGTAAACTGATGACTCGTTCCGTATGGAAAGGACCTTTTGTAGATGGTTATCTTCTTAAGAAAGCTGATGCAGCAAGAGCATCTACTCGTAATGAAGTGATTAAAGTATGGTCTCGCCGTTCTACTATTTTGCCAAACTTTGTTGGTTTGACATTTGGTGTACACAATGGTCATAAATTTATCCCAGTACTTGTTACTGAAGAAATGGTTGGTCATAAGTTAGGTGAGTTCGCTCCAACACGTACCTTCTATGGTCACGCTGCAGATAAAAAAGTTAAGAGAGGTTAATTATGGGAAAAAGTAAAGATACAAGAAGACTTTCTGACAACCAAGCAATGGCTCAGAATAATTCTATCCGCTCTAGCTCTCGTAAATTAAATCTTGTTGCACAAACAATCAGAGGCTTAAGCGCTGAGAAAGCTGTTGCAGAACTTAGCTTTTCTAAGAAAAGAATCGCAAAAGTTGCTTTAGAAGTATTAAAATCTGCTATTGCTAATGCTGAAAACAACCATAAACTTAACATTGATAAGTTGGTAGTTGCTGAAGCATACTGTGGTAATGGTATTGTTATGAAACGCATGCATGCACGTGGTCGTGGTAGAGGTGCAAGGGTTTTGAAACCTTTCTCTAAATTGACTATCGTTGTAGCTGAACGTGGGGAGTAATTAAATGGGACAGAAAGTAAATCCTATCAGTCTTCGTTTAGGTGTAAATCGCACTTGGGACTCTCGTTGGTATGCTGATGAGAACTATACTGATTACCTCCACGACGATTTGAAAATTAGAAAATTTTTGAAAGAAAAGTTAGCTCAAGCTGGTGTTAGCAAGGTTGTTATTGAACGTCCTGCTAAAAAAGCAAGAGTTACTATTCATTCAGCTAGACCAGGTGTTGTAATTGGCAAGAAAGGTCAAGACATTGAGTTGTTGAGAAAAGACATTCAAAAGTTGACTGATTCTGAAGTTCAATTAAATATCTTGGAAGTTAGAAAACCAGAATTAGATGCACAATTAGTAGCTGATTCTGTGGCTCAGCAATTGGAAAGACGTGTTGCTTTCCGTCGTGCTATGAAGAGAGTTATGCAATCAGCTCTTCGTTTGGGTGCTGTAGGTATTAGGGTTGCATGTTCAGGTCGTTTAGGCGGTGCTGAAATTGCGAGAACTGAATACTACCGTGAAGGTAGAGTTCCTTTGCACACACTCCGTGCTGATATTGACTATGCTACTTCAACTGCTCACACTACATATGGTGCTTGCGGTATTAAAGTTTGGATTTATAAAGGCGAAATTATGTCTCACGATCCAATGGCACAAGACAAGAAATTGGCTGAACAAAAGTAAGAATGAGGTTTTGATATGTTAAGTCCAAAACGTGTAAAGTTCCGTAAACAGCATAAAGGCCGTATTCATGGTCTAGCTAAAGGCGGTTCTGAATTAAGTTTCGGTTCATTTGGCTTGAAAGCTCTTACTCCTGAACGCGTTACAGCACGTCAAATCGAGGCAGCTCGTCGTGCTATTACTCGTGAGATGAAGAGACTTGGTCAATTATGGATTAGAATTTTCCCAGACGTACCTGTAACAGATAAACCTGCTGAAGTTCGTATGGGTAAAGGTAAAGGTTCTGTTGAATTCTGGGTAGCCAGAGTTAAACCGGGTCGTGTTTTGTTTGAATGTGGCGGTATTGATGAAGAAACTGCTCGTAGAGCTTTAGCTTTGGGTGCGGCCAAACTTCCAATCAAAACAAAGTTTGTGAAAAAACTTAATTCAGAACTGGGAGCAGAATAATGGTAAAAACTAAAGATCTTCGTGCTATGAGTTTGGAAGAATTGGAAACTAAATTGGTCGAATGTAAAAAAGAACAATTTAATTTGAGAATTCAACAATCTACCGGACAGTTGCAAAACACAGCTCAGCTGGCAAAAGTTCGTAAAGAAGTAGCAAAAATCAACACGCTCATCACAGAGCGCAAGAAGAATAACTAAGGGAGAAATATAATGCCTAAAAGAATTCTTCAAGGTGTTGTTGTAAGTGATAAGCAGGACAAAACTGTCGTGGTCAGTGTAGAGCGTCAAGTTATGCACCCTGTTTATAAAAAATTCATCAAGAAAAGCAAAAAATATGCTGCTCATGATGAGAACAATCAGTTCAAAGTTGGCGATACTGTTCGCATTGAAGAATGTGCTCCGTATTCGAAAACCAAGACTTGGACTGTAATCGTTGATAACGCCTAGAAATTAACTGTTTTAAGGGCATTGGATTTTTTAATGCAATGTCCTTCATAAACAGGAAACTAAATTAAAGAAAAGGAATTAGAAAATGATACAGATGCAAACCAACCTTGATGTCGCCGATAACTCTGGTGCTCGTCAGGTGCAGTGCATAAAAGTTCTTGGAGGTTCCAAGAGAATGCACGCCTCTGTTGGCGATGTTATAGTAGTGTCTATTAAAGAAGCTATACCAAAGGGTCGTGTTAAAAAAGGTGATGTTCATAAAGCCGTGATCGTTCGTACAGCTTCTGACATCAGAAGAAAAGACGGATCAGTAATCCGTTTTGACAAAAACGCTGCAGTTCTTATTAACAAGGACGGAGAACCAATCGGTACTCGTATTTTCGGCCCTGTTACAAGAGAGCTCAGAAACAAGAAATTTATGAAAATTATTTCATTAGCACCGGAGGTATTATAATGCCTAAGTTAAAGATTAAAAAGGGCGACCAAGTTGTTATTTTGTCAGGTGATGACAAAGGCAAAACTGGTGAAGTTTTGAAAGCAATGCCAAAAGAAAATAAGGTTGTTGTTCAAGGTGTAAATTTGGTTAAAAGACATACCAAACCAAGCCAAACAAACCCTGGTGGTATTGTTACTAAAGAAGCACCTATCAACGCTTCGAATGTGGCTTTTGCTAAAGATGGTAAAGCAACAAAAATCGGATATAAAGAAGTTGATGGTAAAAAAGTGCGCGTAGCTCGTAAAACCGGTGCTGTAATCGACTAATGGGAGAAAAATTTATGGCAAATTTTGAAGACTTATACAATCAAGTCATAAAAAAATCTCTTGTGGAAAAATTCGGTTACACTAACCCACACGAGATTCCGAAATTGACTAAAATTGTTTTGAATATCGGTGTTGGCGATGCCACTGTCGATAAGAAAAAACTGAATAATGCTGTTGAGGAATTGGCTTTGATCGCAGGTCAAAAACCTGTTGTTACCACAGCCCGTAAATCAATCGCTACTTTCAAATTGAGAGAAGGTATGCCTATCGGTTGCAAAGTTACTTTGCGTTCTACAAGAATGTATGAATTCTTGGAAAGACTTATCAATATGGCTTTGCCACGCGTTAGAGACTTCCATGGTATCAGTGGTAAGAACTTTGACGGCAGAGGAAACTTTGCATTTGGTATTAAAGAACAAATCATCTTCCCTGAAATCAACTATGATAAAGTTGAAAACATCAGAGGTATGGACATTTGTATTTGTACATCTGCAAAAACTGATGAAGAAGCAAAAGCTCTTCTTACCGGCTTTAACCTTCCTTACAAGAAATAAGTGGAGATAAACAATGGCAAAAACAAGTTCAGTTTACAGAAACTTGAAAAGAGCTAAAATGGCAGAGAAGTTTGCTTCACGTCGTAATAAGCTCAAAAAGATAGTTATGGATAAAACAATTTCTCCGGAGGAGAGATTCCAAGCTACTTTGAAATTAGCAGAGATGCCGCGTAATTCTGCAAAGAACAGATATAGAAATCGTTGCAAAATTACAGGTCGTTCTCGTGGTGTTTATAGAAAATTCGGATTGGCCCGTGTTGAATTGCGTGACATGGCCAGCTTCGGCGAAATTCCGGGTTTAGTTAAATCAAGCTGGTAGGAGATTCGAATATGTCAATGACAGATCCTTTGGGCGATATGCTCACACGCATTAGAAACGCACAAAGAGCAAAGAAGAGTGAAGTCGTATCACCTGCTTCTCGCTTGCGTGAAAATGTATTGGAAGTTTTGAAAAAAGAAGGCTACATTTTAGGTTGGGAAAAAACCAATGTACGTCCCGGAATTGATGAACTTCATATTAAATTGAAGTACTTTGAAGGTGCTTCTGTAATTACAGAAATTTTCCGCGTATCTACTCCGGGTAGAAGAGTATATTCTTCTGTTAAAGATTTGCCCAGAGTATACAATGGTTTGGGTATTTCTATCGTTTCTACTCCTCAAGGTGTTATGAGCGATAATGATGCCAGAAAAGCCAATGTAGGCGGCGAAATTTTGTGCCAAGTATTTTAAGGGAGGGTTATCGGTATGTCTAGAGTTGGAAAATATCCGGTTATCGTTCCTGATGGCGTTAACGTTACTGTTGAAGCTGAAAACATTTCGGTTAAAGGTAAAAATGGCGAATTGTTTTGTCATTACAGTCCTGATCATGTTTCTGTTTCAGTAGATGGAAATAAAGTTGTTGTTGCTCCTAAAGGCGAAACCAAATTGGACAGAGCTTTGTGGGGTACAACAAGAGCTAACATTAACACTTTGGTTAAAGGTGTTAGCGAAGGCTTTACAAAAGAATTAGAGTTGATTGGTGTGGGTTATAAAGCCCGTGTAGAAGGCACTAAATTGATTATGTCTTTGGGGTATTCTCATGATGTTATTATTGAGACACCTAAAGGTTTGAAAATTACTTGTGCTTCTCCGACACAGATCAGCATCTTTGGTGCAGATAAACAACTTGTCGGTCAAACTGCTTCGGAAATTCGCGAATGGAGAAAACCTGAACCATATAAAGGTAAAGGTATCAGATATGTCGGTGAATATGTACGTCGCAAAGAAGGCAAGAAAAAATAAGGATAAAAACTAATGAGTACACCAAAAGAATTGTTTGAAAAAAGAAAAGGTCGTGTAAGATCTGCTCTTAAAAAAGCTGCGAATGGAAAGATGAGATTATCTGTATTTCGCAGTGGAAAACACATGTATGCTCAGATTATTGACGACGTAAAAGGCGTTACTGTTGCTTCAGCCTCTACTTTGGATAAAGAAGTCAGAGAAAACTTGAAGAAAACAGCCAATATCGAAGCAGCTAGTTTCGTAGGTAAAGTTATTGCCGAACGCGCTGTGAAATCAGGTGTAAGTGAAGTGGTTTTTGACCGCGGAGGTTACATTTATCACGGTCGTGTTAAAGCTTTGGCAGATGCAGCACGCAGTGCTGGCTTGAAATTCTAAAGGAGAATAGAAAATGGCACAACAAGCTGTAGATCAACGTCGTACTAATAGTAAGGCTGAGAAAAAAGAAGAATTGGTTGAAAAACTGGTTCACGTTAATCGTGTTGCCAAAACCGTTAAAGGTGGTCGCACAATGTCATTTGCTGCCGTTGTTGTAGTCGGTGACCAAAAAGGCCGTGTAGGCTTTGGTTCCGGTAAGGCTTCTGAAGTTCCTGAAGCTATTACAAAAGCTACTAACGAAGCAAAAAGAAACATGATCCGTATTCCTTTGCGTGAAGGCAGAACATTGCACCATGATATTGCCGGTCGTTACGGCGCAGGTAAAGTTTATTTGAGAACTGCTCCTGCCGGTACCGGAGTTATTGCCGGTGGTCCGATGCGTGCAGTATTTGAAGTTTTGGGCGTTCAAGACGTAGTTGCTAAATCTGTAGGTTCTAACAATCCTTATAATATGATTAAGGCAACATTTGAAGCATTGAAATCAATTAACTCACCGAGAATGGTTGCTGCCAGACGCGGTAAGAAAGTTGGTGATATTGTTTCTCGTCGTGAAAACTCTAATTCTAAATCTATTGTAGAGGAGGCTTAATCGATGGCTAAAAAAACTATTAAAGTTACTCAAATTGCAAGCCCTATCGGTAAACCGAAAGATCAAAGAGCTACCTTGGTAGGTTTAGGTTTGAATAAGTTGAATAAAGTGTCTGTATTGGAAGATACTCCGTCTGTTCGCGGAATGATCAGAAAGGTGCAGCATTTGGTTAAAGTCGAAGAGTAATAAAATCTTGCAAAAGGGGTTGTCATACTTGAAATTTTTTTGCTTATGTATCTTCTTTTGTACACGTCGCTCAAAATTTTCGGTGTAGTACAACCCTTTATTAAGATTTTTGAACTTTGAATAATGACTTTTTGTATTTGAAGGATTAAAAAAATGAAACTTAACGAAATTAGAGATAACGAAGGCGCCAGAAAATCACGTAAGCGTGTTGCTCGTGGTATTGGTAGTGGTTCAGGTAAAACCGGCGGTCGTGGCCAAAAGGGTCAAAAATCTCGTTCGGGTGTTGCAGTAAACGGTTTTGAAGGCGGTCAAATGCCAATCTATCGTAGACTTCCGAAAAGAGGTTTTAACAACCACTTTGCTAAAGAATATGCAGTAGTTAACTTGGATACACTTCAAAAGGCTGTAGATGCCGGAAAATTGAATGCTGAAGATATTAATGTTGAAGCTTTACTTAAAGCCGGTATCGTTAGCAAAAAATTAGACGGTATTCGTTTATTGGCCCGCGGTGCTATCACATCTAAAGTTAATGTTACAGTAAATTCTGCTTCTAAATCTGCGGTTGCTGCTGTTGAAAAAGCAGGCGGTAAAGTAAATTTTGTTGCTTAATTTTATTGTAAGAAACTGTAAAAAACCCTCCTTAATTTAAGGAGGGTTTTTAATTGACGGAATAGGAATTTTGTAGTAAATTTTGGGTAAATTTTGAAAGGTTTTATGATATGCAAAAGTTTTCATTTCATACTCATACAACAGGTTTTGACGGACGTAATACAGAAGAAGAAATGATTCGTCGAGCAGGGGAACTCGGTTGGAATAAAATCGGATTTTCTAATCATTTGATGGTGCATGCAAGAATTACAGAGGCTCCGATGTTTCAATATGCTCAAAAAGGAGGATATAACGGTATTTATTCTTCGTCTTTTGATGAAGCTGTAGCAAAGTTTGAGCCTCATTATAAGCATATTAATGAATTGCAAGAAAAAACCGATGTTAAAATTTTGAAAGGTATGGAGGTAGACTTTTTTGCTGATGAGAGGTGGCAAAGAGGTTTTGAAGATATGGTGAAATATCTTAAGCCTGATTATTTAATCGGTTCGGCTCATTTTGTTGATGTCGATGGTATTTTGTATAATTCGCATGATTTGAAAAATGCTTCAAAAATAAAACAGCAGCAATATCTTACCAAATATTGGCAAAATGTCAGAGCAACGGCAAAGTCGGGATATTTTACGTTTTTGGCACATTTGGATTTGATGAAAAAAGTCGGTTTGGGACAAGAAGAAACTTGGATAGAAGAAGAGAAAAAAACGGTTGATGTTATTCGAGATTCCGGTGTTATGGTAGAATTGAACACTTCTTATTTTAAGAAAGGGAATGAACCTTATCCGAGTAAAAGAATTATGAAAATGTTAGCTGATGCGGATGTGACGGTTTTGTTGAGTGATGATGCGCATGCAGCGAGTCAATTAGGTAATAATTTTGATAGAGCATATAATATGGCAAAAGAGTGTGGAATAAAAAATTTTTATAATGATAAAGCAATCAATAATTTTTTGTTACAAAAAAATAAAAATCGCGGTTTTTGATTTTTTTTATTTAAACTGTCATGCCTTGAGCGAGGAACTCTTTTTCTCTTCCCTTAATTTTAAGGGAAGAAAGGATTTTTCGCAACTTCAGTTGCTTTAAAAATCCAGATGAGTTTAAATAAATTTTTTTTCTTTACGTTACTTTTGCTTGTCCAAAAGTAACCAAAAGACCCCGCTCAAGATGTTTTTTTATACGCTTTTTTACTCGGATGTGCCTTTCACTATCGTTGGCAGGCTTTTATCGTATAAAAGGAGAATCTCCTCGTAAAAAAGCTAAAAAACATAAATCGCGGTTTTTTGTTTTTTTATGTCATGCCTTGAGCGAGAAAGGACGTTTTTATTTTTTTATCTAAAATATATTTACTTAATCTTAAAATTATGGTAATATAAAGTATATATTAATCAAAATAAGGGGTTTAAGAAAATGTGTGAAACAATGCGTAATATCAAGGACGTAGGAAGTGTGAAAGTGGCGGAAATCTACACACACACACACACACACACACACACATTTAAACTCTGCTAAGCATAATATAAACGAGATTAACATACACCCAAAGGGATAATACCCCTTTGGGTGTTTTTGCTTTTGTATAAGGAGAAGTGTCATGACTAAGGAAAATAATGTGTTAGATGTGGTTGAGAAGCCAATTCCAAGAGGAGAATCCCCCTATTTTTTTAAGTTTTTTAATAAAGGAATAGCTAAAATTAAAGAAGATATACAAAGAAATGATGATGAATATGCAAGAAAAGCAAAAGTGATTAATAGTGCGAATGCTGATAGATCTAAAGACATTGTTGAAGCAAAAGGTAATATTAGGAGTTTGATAGCAAATAGAATTAATATGCGAAAAGCAAATATTTCAAGAAATATTACTGATGCAAAGGTTAGAATACTTAATGTTAAAGAAAAAATGGCAAGGTTAAAAGCTACAGTTAAAGCTGTTGTTAGTTATGATTCTAATAAGGGTGTATTAGAGCGTATTGATAGTGCTCAAAGAGGTGTTGCCGATAAATATGGTAAAAAGAGAGACTCTCTTATTGGTGGTAAAGTAGATGAAGTTGAAAGAAGAGACGGTAGTATTAGAAAAGAAGTTAGAAATATTGCAAAAGATAGAGTAAATTCTTTTCTTGCCGGGGCAAAAAGAGAATGGTTAAGATGTAAACGTAATTCTAAGATGGGTGGTTTAATGCTTAAAACATTACCTTTGTTATATTTTGGCGTTTTAACAAGTCCTGCAAAGATGGCTAAAGATGGTGCTGAATGGGTTGGTAAAAAAGTTAAACAAGGATATGATTATGTAACTGATCCAGCTAGAATGGCTGTTGCAGCTGTAAGAGCGGGTGAAGTAGTAAGAAAAGCTAAAAGAGAAGTAAGAAAGGCTAGAATTTTAGCTAATAAAGAGGCATTTCATTTCATGAGAAGTGTTAGGAAAAAATGGAAAGGGGGCGTCGATTTTGCTAAAAGTGTTGTGAGAAGTGTTAAAGAGGCTCCAGGAAAAGCATGGGCATCTATGAAAGGTTGTTATGAAGAAACAGCTAAAAAGGCTAGAGAAAGTTATAACAATAGTACTGTAGGAAAAGTTGTTTCAGCTGTACGTACCGGTTATAATGCCGGACTTCAGGCATATGCTGATGCTCGCCGTAGTAATAATTGAGTATTTTTCAGGCTCGGATGAGAAATTTCGAGCCTGAATTATTTATTTTTTTATTTTTTATATAAATTAAGGAGGAACCAAATGGTAGATAAAATACTTGTAGATGAATTTGAAATTATGGAAAATGAAGGTCAATATGGATTTTCTTTTCAGCTTGATGAAGAACCGATAGATACTGCAGAGTTTTTATATGATGGACGTAACTGCGGTATTTTGATTCGTAATGATAAAAAAGCATATATATTTACAAATATTGTTGATGAGGTTCGTCCTGCTTTGCTGAATGCTCCGGAATTGATGATGATTGAAATGAATGGAGAAGAAGTTGCTAATTCGTATATGTGCGATGTGGTAAAAGTTGATGAGATTCCTGTTGATGATACTTTGCCGGATACTTTGGCTCAAATGCTTGAAGAAATCAGAGAAGTGTATGGTGAAGAGGGTGTTAAAGCTATTTCTGAAAAGGTATGGAAAATTTAATAATAGGAGTTTTTTTATGAGTGAAGAAAATAAAGGTATAGCATCTAATATATTATCTCGTTTACGTGGTGTCGGTGTTGGAGGAGCTAGTGTTTCGAAAGAGCAATCTCAACAGGCACAGGCAACTAGTTCTAATATGAGTCAGAAACAAGAAAAGCCTAAAAGAGATATCCAAGAATTGTATGATTTTATTGATGCATATTGCAATAAATCTGAAGAATAGTAAAAAAAGACTACCTTAAAAGGTAGTCTTTTTTTTAGAGATATTTTATTAAAGCAAAGCCGCCGATAAGTAAAATCAAAAAGATTATCGATAAAATGCCTAAATGTTTTTCGATAAATATTTTCATCGGGGGACCGAATTTCTTTAATAACCAAGCTACCAAGAAAAATCTCATTCCGCGAGCCAAGACAGAAGCAATACCGAAGACTATCGGGTTGAGATGAACAACACCACTGGCGATAGTGATTATTTTGTATGGGAACGGGGTTATGCCGGCACCGAAAACAATCCATGCGCCATATTCGTGATAGTAGTTTTCAAATTCATGGAATTGTTGCATGGCATTATAAAATTCTAAAATCGGTTTGGCAATTAAATCAAAGGCAAAAATACCGATACCATAACCGAAATATCCGCCAAAAACACTGGCAATAGTAGCGGTGGCGGCAATACGCCAAGCTTTGTTCGGAGTAGCCAATATCATGGGTATGAGCATTATGTCAGGCGGAATCGGGAAAAATGAACTTTCGATAAAAGCAACAATAAATAAGAACAGTAAAGCATTATCTTTAGATGAAAGCTCAAGCATTGTGTCGTAAGTTTTTTGCACTAAATTGCGAAAGTATTTAATCATAGTCCCTCAAAATATAAACTAAATTTGATTTATGAATACTAGCTTATTTGATATCAAAAGCAACCAAATTTATGATATTTGAATAACTTTTTGTATAAAATTTGGTTTATATATAAATTCGATGCCTTCAACATCGTGGCGGTTTTGGTGTTCAATATGATGTGACATGATAGCGTAGTGTGTGGCGTTGAACGGAAGAGCATGATTGATGATTTTGGCAATGTTTTTTTCTTGATGGTTAGCAAAATCTTCATCAATAAATATCCAGCGAGGTTTAGCTGTTTTAGCATAGTTTAATAATAAAAATATATTGTCGGTGGCAAATACCTGCCAGCCTTTTGATTGAAGCAAACGTCCGTAAAGATTGGTAAAATCTTTGTCATTGTCCAACATAAAAACAACCTTGTTTGACATAAATAAAACTCCTGAAAATGTTTGTTTCAGGAGTTTATATAATCGTTTATCAGAATATTTTTAGTGGCATTTGCAATTTTTGTGGTTGCAACAGCAAGAATTATTTTCTTTTTGATGATAAAAGGCCTCAAGAGTATTGTCTAATAGCATTGCTACAGTCATGGGACCAACACCGCCGGGGACCGGAGTTATAAAAGATGCTTTGTCTTTTACATCATCAAAATCTACATCTCCGCAAAGTCCTTCTTCGGTACGATTGATGCCGACATCAATAATGATTGCCCCGTCTTTTATCCAATTTGATTTAATTATTTTGGGTTTTCCGCAGGCGGCAATCACTATATCGGCAGTTTTTACAATATCTTCAATGTTATTGCTTTTGGAGTGGGTTACGGTAACGGTGCAATCTTGATTTAATAACAGCATTGCCAGTGGTTTGCCTACGATATTAGAACGTCCGATTATAACAGCATGTTTACCTTTTAGGTCGACATTGGTTGATTTAAGTAAATGTAAAATACCTTTCGGTGTGGCTGAAATAAATCCTCTTGTATCATTGTATGATAACAGGCCTGTGTTATACGGAGTAAAACCGTCAACATCTTTTGCCGGATTTATACGAGATAAAACTTTTAAGGTATTGATGTGTTTGGGAAGAGGAAGTTGTACGATAATTCCGTTGATATGATGATTATCATTCAGTTCATCAATAACTTCTAAAAGAGCATTTTCACCGATAGTGTCGGAAAGTTCTATAACTTCACAACCCATACCGATTTCTTGAGCACGTTTTTGTTTGGTTTTTACATATATTTTGCTTGCAGTATTTTCGCCGACAGATATTACCGCCAGAACGGGAATTTCTTCGTCAGTGAGTTTGGCTATTTTTTCTTTTAAGTTATTATAAAAGTTTGAAGCAATTTGTTTGCCGTTTATAATTGTTGCACTCATTATTTTTATTCCTTTGGTAGAAAAGAGTTTAATTTTTCTGAAATTTTTTCGTCAGATGTGTTTATAAGTATTTTTTTGTATCTATCTAACTCTCCGGATATAATGTTAAAATCGGATTTGGCTATTTTGAGTTGTTTGGATAGCCATGATATAAGTTCGGAATTTGCTTTACCTTTTTCGGGGACACTGATAACACTTATTTTTAGGTAGTCTTCGTTGTCAGGGGTGGTAAAAATTCCGCTTATTTTACAACAAGAAGAGTTAGGACTGAGCCTAACTCTTAAAAGTATTCCGTTATTTGTGGTTTCGAAAAACAAATTAACCTGCGATAAATAATCTGATGCTGATTATTATTCTGCTGACAAAGTATAAAGCAACAAGAAGAATAATCGGGGCAAAGTCAAAGTTTGAATATACAGTTTTAATTTTAGACTTAATTAAATTGTATACAGGGGTTGTGGCTTTGTCTAAAAGCTCAACAGTTTTTTGGGCATATTTGTTTGATACTTCCAATACTTTGAAATGAATTAACCAAGTTAAAGCTACTTGTACCACAACAATCTTGAAATATATATCGACTATTATAGCTAATATTTCAAAAAACGGGTCTAAAATTATCATAAATATATCTCCTTTGTAATTTTATTTTATTTTATTTAATTCATAAAACATGTTTCGTTATATGTCAATTATAAACAAAATCTTACGCAGTTAATTCTCTTAAGGCTTCTTGATAACGGGCAAGATCAAATCCTTGTCTTCGGCGAACTGTCGGTTGATTTACAGTGTGATTTTGAATGTTTTGTTTGCTTCTTTCCCATTCTTCTTTAGTCATGCCGTTTCGCATAGCTATAATCATTTCATAAAACATGTCTGAATTTGATTTTAATGTGTTAATTTTATTATTAACTTCATCAGTTGAAGATGTTTCGGGTTTTGTTCTGGAATAAGTATCTACAAGATGATGATTTAATGAATGATTTATAAAGGTGTTGTTTAAGCGTGTTTCACCCAGAGAATAATTGATATCTTGAAAATATTGAGATTCCGGTTCAGGGTGATGATAATGATTTATTGTTAACGAAGGGATATTTTTATAATGATTGTGTTCTTTTTTTTGGTCCGCAACGGATTGGGTGGCTTGCATTTTGTCTCTTAAACGACGTAATTCACTTAATTTGAATAAGATAAATTTTAATTTTTCTTTGGCCAATTCTTGCATGGGTGATGCAGGGTTAAGAGCGCATCCCATGTATAAATCCGCAACACGTTTTATTTCTGTTTCACGTACGTTCATAAAATTGATAAAATCATTACGGAAGTCAATTTCATGTTGTTCGGCTCCGTTTGTTTCAAGCGCACTTTGTCCTCGATCTTGCATTGAAATCCAAAGATGATATTCGTTTACGGGATCCATGCCGCTATCTTGAGCTTCTAAAGTTTGTGCAATCGAGAAATCAAGATCGCCCGCATTAACAATTTTTTCTCCTATTTTTATTTTGGTTGTATCGGGGCGTTCGTGAGATTGCCAAAGTATAGGAGACCATTGAGCACGAAAATGAGTAAAATTGCCGGTATTCTTACTTGTCATATGATCGATAAGATAATCATTTTTTTCTAAATTTTGAGCTTTGATAAGCCCGTCGGCACGTGCTATGAGTTCTTCTTTTTTAAGGTTTTTTACATAGTTTTGTATATATGTGTCGGTGCTGACATATGTCGGGGGCATATGATTTATAATAAAGTTATAGTTTTCACCTTCTTTTTGCATTTTTCGTTTCATCTCGGAATATTCATTTATGAATAATTCTTCAAGAGATATATCATTATTATGGCTGAATTCTTCCATTGTTATAACTCCTTTGAGTTAAAAATTAAACTTGTTCAAAAATAATTTTACCACGTTCCAGCCATACTATTCTGTCGATAACCCATTGGCTGATTTCTTCTATTTTTTCAAGTTCAATGTTCATTGCTTGGCCGATTTGTCCGATTAAGAAAACTTCTTCTTTAGAGAGATCTCCGTCGGAGTTGGCTAAAAGGCAAGCTTCTTTTATTAAATGAAGAGCAGCTTGACGATTGGAAATTTTAGAGCTTTGTTGAATAAGTTCATTGACGGTAGTCGGAGCTAATATTTCGTTAATATGAGATTTGTTTAATCCGAACATAATAGCGGTTTCTTTTACAAATGCTTTTTCTTCATCATTAAAATTGCCGTCTGATTTGGCGAGTGTAACCAGAATTTTTAAAAATGTAATTTTTTCTTCTTCAGTCATTTGAACGATGTAGTTGTTCTTATCGTTAATGTTTTGCATAATATTTCTCCTTGTTTATTCTGTTTACTTGTATAATACCAAAAATGTATATCTTTTCAATTAAAATCGGACGAATCGATAAAAAAAAGTTTGAAAAATATGAAAGCATGGCATAATATTCGGTTATTGAATTTAGAGTATTGGAATAAAAATGAAAAAATATTATATAAAGACTTATGGTTGTCAGATGAATGTTTATGATTCTCACAGAGTGGCAACTATGTTGAATGATATGGGATTGGAAGAAACATCAGTTTTAAAACAAGCTGATTTGGTTATTTTTAATACTTGTCATATCAGAGAAAAAGCTACCGAAAAATTGTTTTCCGATTTGGGAAGAACTTATCTTATAAAACAAGAAAGAGCACTTGAAGGTAAAAAAACTTTTATCGGGGTTTTGGGTTGTGTGGTTCAGGCAGAAGATGAGCAAATTGCCAAAAGAACAGGTTATGTTGATTTTGCTTTGGGGCCTTTGACTTATCATCGATTGCCGGAAATATTGAAAAAGGTTTTTGGTGATTTGGATGAGCCTATTATTGATACGGAATTTCCGGTTGAGTCAAAATTTGATTTTCTGCCGGAAAATACCTCTCAAGGAGGGTGTTCGTTTTTGGCAATACAGGAAGGATGTAATAATTTTTGCACTTATTGTGTTGTTCCGTATACTCGAGGTGTGGAAACATCTCGACCGGTTGAAGATGTTATTAAAGAAGCTAAAATTTTGGTTGATGGCGGAACATTGGAAATTAATTTGCTCGGGCAAAATGTTAATTCTTATCATGGTGAAGGAGCTGACGGTAAAGAGAAAAATCTTGCTTATTTGTTGAACCGACTTAATGAAATAGACGGTTTAAAAAGAATAAGATATACGACATCTTATCCGGCAGATGTAAATGATGAGCTGATTGATTGTCATAAAAATTTACCAAAGTTGATGCCGTATTTACATCTTCCGATACAATCGGGCTCGGATAAGATATTAAAAGCTATGAATCGAAGACATAATTCTTCGCAATATTTGGATATTATTGAAAGATTGCGTGAGGCGAATCCTAATTTGGGATTTTCTTCAGATTTCATTGTCGGTTTTCCGGGTGAAACCGATGAGGATTTTCAGGCAACTTTGGATGTGGTTGATAAAGTAAAATATATTCAAGCATTTTCTTTTAAATATTCTCGCAGACCGGGAACACCTGCTTCGGTTATGCCGAATCAGGTAGAAGAAAAGATTAAAAAGGAACGTTTGATTATATTGCAGAATAAATTGTTTGATTATCAGATTAAATTTAATCAGGAATCGGTAGGTAAAATTGTGCCGGTATTGTTTGAAACTAAAGGTCGTCATAGCGGTCAGTTGGTCGGTCGTACTCCTTATATGCAAAATTTGCATGCCGAAGTAAGTAAGGATTATTTAAACAAAATAGTTGATATTAAAGTAGAAAGTGCGACAATGAATTCATTGTCGGGAACAGTTGTAAAGGTATAAAACTATGGCAGAAATTTCTTTTGAATTATTTAATAATACATTGGTTCAACAAATGGTAGGGGCACAAGATGCAAACTTAAAGTTGTTGGAAAAAATTATCGGAGTAGAAATAATATCGGTCGGTAATAACATTACTATCAAAGGCGATAAAACTTCTATTGAACAAGCAAAAACTGCTATTGATGTTTTATATAATAAAGTAAGTCGCGGAATCGAAATCGGTGAACAAGAAGTTAAAGCAGTCGTAAGACTTAGCGGTGATAATGTTGATTCACAAACTGCTCAAGATTTGAGTAATATTGTCCTAAAAACTAAAAAACGCCATATTTATCCTCGTTCGGCTACTCAAGCAGAATATATTCAAACCATGATGCAAAATGAGTTGGTATTCGGTTTGGGGCCTGCCGGTACCGGTAAAACTTATTTGGCGGTGGCTCTGGCGGTTTCCATGATGCTTGAAGGTACAATCGATAAAATTATCTTATCTCGTCCTGCTGTTGAAGCCGGTGAAAATTTGGGCTTCTTGCCGGGTGATTTGAAAGATAAGGTCGATCCGTATTTGCGTCCGTTGTATGATGCTTTGTATGAGATGTTGCCGGCTGATCAAGTAGATAAGAAAATTGCTTTGGGCGAAATCGAAATTGCACCTTTGGCATTTATGCGCGGTCGTACCCTTTCAAATGCTTTTGTGATTTTGGATGAGGCTCAAAATACAACCCCTATGCAGATGAAAATGTTTTTAACTCGTTTGGGTGAAAATTCTCGTATGGTGGTAAACGGTGACCTGAGCCAAGTTGATTTGCCCAGAGGAGTAGTTTCAGGTTTGAGAGATGCTTTGGATGTCTTGAAAGGAACTTCTAATATCGGTTCGGTAAGATTTAGCGCAACAGATGTGGTTCGTCATGGTTTGGTGGCTAAAATTGTTAAGGCCTACGAAGAAAAAAGTAAAAAAGAATATGGTGATGAATAGTAGCTCTCTCAATATAATAGTCGATGAAGAAGCTTGGAAAATTAAGTCGGATGATTTTGAAAATCAGGCAAATAGGGTTTTACAAGCTTCTTTAGATTTTTTGGCCGAAAATGATTTGGGCTTTGAGGGGTGGAATAATAAACCCGTTATAATAGGACTATCATTGAGTAATAATAAAGAAGTTCAAAAGCTTAATTGTGAGTTTAGGGGAAAAGATAAAGCAACTAATGTGTTGTCTTTTGCCAATATTGATGATGAGGTTTTTGAAAGTGAATTTTTATCGGAAGATGTTGTAGAACTCGGCGATATTATAATGGCTGTTGAAACATTGGAAGAAGAGGCAAATATAAAAAATATATCGTTGAAGGATCATTTTTCTCATTTGTTGGTACATGGTATTTTACATTTGTTCGGTTATGACCATATTGAAGATGATGAAGCTGATGAAATGGAAAGTATTGAAATTGATATTTTGAAAAAATTAGGTGTTGCAAATCCGTATGAAGAATAAGTTGCTGCAAATATTGTTCTGGTTGCAAAAGTACAAAAAATTATGTGCTTTTATTTTTGGAGGTTTGAGTGTTTTGGCATTTGCTCCTCGTTTTTGGGTCTGGTTTGCTTTTATCGGTTTTTCCTTATTGATGTATTTGTCAGTAAATACATCTTCTAAAAAAGATTTGTTTAAAATCGGTTATGCGTTTGGTTTTGCACATTTTGCTTTTGGTTTTTCATGGGTAGGAAATGCTCTTTTGATTGATGCGGCAAAGTTCGGCTGGCTTTATCCTATTACGTTTTTAGCTTCCGGTGCTTTTTTCGGTTTGTTTTTTGCAGTACCCGTGATGTTAAGCGGTTTGGGAAAAACAAATGTGCAAAAATGGTTGATGTTTTGTTCGTCGTTTGTTTTGTTGGAATGGGTAAGAAGTTTTATTTTTACCGGCTTTCCATGGAATTTGGTCGGTTATACTTTGGCTTTTTCAGATGAATTGATACAAACAGCATCAGTAGGCGGAACTTATTTGCTCTCACTTATCGGTATTATGGCATATAGTATTTTCGGAATTGTAAATAAAAAAAATGTAGTAACGGTGATTGTGGCAGTGATGGCGATTTTTGCAATTATGTGGGGTGGTGGTTGTTGGCGTATAAAAGGTTATGATATTGAGGAAAGTGATGTGGTTGTTCGTTTGGTACAACCGAGTATTCCCCAGACAATGAAATGGAGTAGAGAAGTTCGAGAACAAAATTTTGTTGAACATATAAGTTTATCAGGGAAAGGAAATGGTAAAATTCCTGATTTGATAGTATGGGGCGAAACAGCTTCGCCATTTATTTTGGATCGTGATGAATTTCATCGGAATATGTTAAAACCTCTTTTGGCTAAAGGAAGCTATTTGGTTACCGGAATGATTACTTATGAACAGAAAGAAGACAGATTTATTCCGTATAACTCAATGGTGGTTTTTAATAATAATGCAGATCCGGTAGGATATTATCATAAATCGCATTTGGTGCCGTTTGGAGAATATATACCTTTTAGAGAATATTTACCTGATTTTATTAAGCCGGTGGCTAATGCTATAGGTGAGTTCGGACAGGGAAAAGGTCCGAGTGTGATGAGGTTTGACGGTTTGCCTTCGTTAGGCGGAATAGTTTGTTATGAAGCTATTTTTCCAAATGAGGTTATTGATAAAGATAATAAGCCTGATGTTTTGATAAATGTTACTAATGACGGTTGGTACGGTAATTCTGCAGGCCCCTATCAGCATTGGGTGGCTACAAAATTGCGCACGGTTGAGAGCGGAATTGAAATAGTTCGTGTTGCTAATAACGGAATTAGCGGTGTTATAAATTTTTTGGGACAAGAAAAAAATAGTTTAGCTTTGAATGAAAAAAATTTTCTTGATGTAAATTTAGATAAAAATCCGGAAATTAAAACAATATATACTCAAGTCGGAAATCTTTTAATCGTAAGCTTTTGCTTGATTTTATTGTTTTTTGGTTTTATAAATATGAAATATAAAAATTGATTTGCTTTTAATGAAAGGACAATGAATGATAATATCGCCAAAAAAAGCATCTCGAGGAAGAACTCCTTCGGGCGCACCTAATCCTATAGATGTGCACGTCGGTAATCGTATTCGTATGCGCAGAAATTTGCTCGGTTGGAGTCAAGAAAAATTGGGTAGTTTGTTGGGCTTGACTTTTCAACAAGTTCAAAAATATGAAAAAGGATTAAATCGAGTTAGTGCAAGTCGTTTGTGGGATTTTAGTACTGTTTTAAGTATTCCGGTTTCTTTCTTTTTTGAAGATATGGATCAAGGAATTGCTCAACAAAGTCCCAGAATGTTTAGTAATAGGGATGTAGTTAATCTAAATGAAGAAGTTGATAGTTTTAATGATGATCCGATGAGAAAAAAAGAAACTTTGGATTTGGTTAAGGCTTATTATAAAATTGCTAATCGTCAGGCAGCAAGACATTTGTTTGATTTGATTATTGCTATGTCTAAAACTCAATATATGTGTAATAAAAATGATGAAGAATAGTTTTTGATGTCTGTTTTAACAGGTGCTCTTTGTTGTTAAAGAGCACCTTTTTTAATTGTTTTTGCATCTTTTATCAGTGGCTCTGTCGGAATTTGGAATATCTTCTTCATCGCCGAAATTGTACATATTTTTTTCAAATTCACATTCATCATCAAGCCCTATGATGCTATCGATAAGGCGCATCTTTTTTAAAGGTTTTATTGAAAAATCTTTGTTGTCGATTTCAATATATTCATGAGAGGAATAGTCTTTGATTATTTTTTTATTGTGTTTTTCCGGTATCATATTTGTTCTCCTGTTAAATTTATGTAATATGTAGTATTTGATTTTTATTTTTCCACATAATGTCTTTTTTTTCTTGAGGTTATTGGTTTGTTTTTTTAATATCACTGGCAGTGGCATCTCAAATGAGAGAAATGTTTATGTGGAAAATAAAGGCTAAAAAACCTGATTATAATAAAGTTTTTAAGCAAATTAAGCGTCGCTTAAATTGGGAGGCAAATTGGCGTGAGGCTGATTTGTTGTATCAGCAGTTAAGTAAAGATAAGTCTTTTAAAAAAGAATTGTTAAGAAAAGCAATTCATTTAAGTTCTCTTTGGATACCTGCTGCTATTTATTTTATGCCTAAAATTGTGCTTATTCCTATATTGGTGATTATTTTAACCGGTAATATTATTTTGGAATATGGCAATTTTAAGAAATATTCATGGGCTAGAAAGTCTTTCGGAGTTTTGTTTTTCAGAACACTTCGTAATAAAGAAATGTCGAGAGAAAATTTTCAGTTTACGGGCGCAATATATGTTTTAACGTCGGCTATTTTATGTTTGTGTTTTTTCGGAAAAGAAATTGCATGCATAGCTTTAACCGTTATGTTGATTTGTGACAGTGTTGCGGCGTTGATAGGGCGTTCGGTAGGTAAAGTTAAGATTTATAAGAATAAAACTTTAGAAGGAACCTTGGCGTTTTTTATTGTGGCATTGATTATCAATTTGTTGTTTTGGCCGATTTATCCGTTTACGATAAAAAGTTTGGTTGCTTGTTTGGTAGCAACATTAGCAGAGTTATATGAAGATAAGATAGAAATTGATGATAATTTATCTGTTCCGATGTTTTTCTCGGTTGTTTTGACTTGGTTTTAATATTTATAGAGTGTTTTCAATAATGCCCCCGCCTAAAATTGTGTCATTGTTGTTTAATACAACGGATTGTCCGGAGGTTATGGCACTTTGCGGTGATAGAAATGTTATTTTAACATTGTTATTTTCACTTGTGTTTACAATAACATCACAAGGTTGTTGTGATGAGCGGATACGAGCTTGACAGTGAAATTCTGTTTTGGGGACCGGAATATGCCAAATAAAATCAGAAGCAATAAGGCTTGATTGAATACAGTCTTCAGCATAGCCTAAAATTATTTCATTTTTTTCTTTATTGATATTTATGACATATAGCGGACGGTCGGCCGAAACTCCGAGACCTCGTCTTTGGCCGATGGTATATTTCCAATAGCCTTGATGATGTCCTAATATTTTACCGTCTTTATTGATAAAATTTCCTTGTTTTGGTGTAAATTGTAAAATATCGTTAAGGTCGCCGGAGTAAAAATCTTGGCTGTCCGGTTTGTCGGATACTTCTAATCCTGCTTTTTTGGCAAGTTCTCTGATTTTGGTTTTATCCATATTGCCCAAAGGTAAAAGGATTTGAGAAAGTTGTTCTTGGCTTAAACGGTACAGAAAATATGACTGGTCTTTTTTATTGTCGGTACCTCGCAAAATTTGATACATTCCGGTTTGCTCGTTTTGTTGAATGCGGGCATAGTGGCCGGTTGCAAATTTGTCAAAGATGATGCCTTGTTGTTTGGCAACGGCGGGTAATACCGAAAATTTGATTTTCTGATTGCAAACGACACAGGGATTTGGGGTGCGACCGGAAAGATATTCGGAACGGAAATTTTGAATAACGATTTTCTTAAATTCTTCGGTGCAATCAACAACAATATGCGGAATGTTTAAGTTTTGGCAGATGCGTTTTGCTTGGGCAATATCTTCTTCGTGAGAAGAAAAACAACCTTTGGAGGTTAATTTTTTGAAGGTTTCACTTTCGTCCCATATATTCATGGTTGCGCCGATTACTTCATGGCCTGCTTCTTTTAAGATTAAAGCGGCTACCGAAGAATCAACACCTCCACTCATGCCTACCAAAATTTTCATTTTATTATACCTTTGTTAAATGCGTTCAAAGTCTAAAAATACCGGTTTGCGACCTTCACGAATGGCTTTTCGTTGATATTTGGTTTCTACCCAATCGGCAGGAGGGTTGCGCCAATCATCAGATGTATGTGCAGTCCATTTAAAATTAGTGTCTTCATGTAAACGGCGAAGTGTCCAACTTTTGTATACTTTGTGATCGGTGGCAATACGTAAGATTCCGCCTTTTTTGAGCATGCGGGCGATTTCTTTTAAGTTGTCGGGATTAACAAAGCGACGGGAGGCATGACGTTTTTTGGGCCACGGATCAGGAAAAAGTAAAAATACTTTACTTAATAAGCCGTCGGGAATTTGTTGAAAAAGAATGCGAACATCATCACTCCAAATTCGGACATTGTCACAGCGGTCGGGGAGAAGTTTTATAACTTCAGGCATATCGGCATTTTCTTTGATTCCGGTCATCAATGTTAAAAGATTGGCAACACCATTTTTGAAAACTTCGGCACCGATAAATCCGATATGATGATTTTTTTGTGATTGACCGGCGATATGTTCGCCATTACCGAAACCGATTTCTAAATATATTTCGTTTACATCTTTGCCGAAAATTTCTTTTGAAATTTCGGTATTTGTATTAATGGCTACTTCGGGCAAAAATCTTTCAAGCAGACCTGATTTGGCTTTTCTGATTTTGCGTCCTTGGCGGCGACCGTAAAATTTTGGTTTGTCGTTTGTCGGCATTTTGTATTCTCTTAAGTTTTTTAATTTTTTATTTTGCTCATATTATCAAATTTGTGTTGATTGGCAAGTAAAATATCAATTAGGTGATATCAGAAAGATTTATTGTTTTTTATTGTAAAAAAATTATTTCAAAATGTGTTATTTTTAATAAAAAAACGGAGGTTATTATGGAAACAGTTTTAAGAACTTCGGAAAATGCTAAAAAATGTTTGTGTATGGGATGTCCGTCTTATACAACTAAATGTAAGGTTAAAAATTATCCGATAAATATGATGAAACTTATTGACGGTGTGGAAAATATTGAGCATTTTGAAAAGCTTTTTTGCGCTTTCGGTAAAAGTAATTGCATTACGGAAAATAGAGGATGTTTGTGTGAACAGTGTGATGTTTATAATGAAAATAATTTATCAAAAGAAGACTATTGTTTGGCAACCGGAGGTTTGGATTGCGGCGTTTGCAACGTTAAGGAAAAAAATACTAAAAAGCATTGAGATAACAAATGCCGAAAAATATTGTAGATATATATAGGCAAGTTTCGGGTGATGAAGAAAAAGGAGATTTTAATAAAGTAATATCTTTTTGTGAAAAAAATAAAGAGTGTCGAGATGATACTTCGTTAAAGAAAAATGTTTTGATGTTTTGGTCATATAAGAAAATTGCCGAGTTTTACGAAAGGGATAAAAAATATAAAAAAGCCTATGAGTTTTGGCAAAAAGCTTTGAGCGTGGCTTTTAAATCATCAACAAAAATAAAAATTGCATATCGGTTGTTGGCTTTGATATCAAAGATACGTCAACCGATGAGTGAAAAAGTACAAGAGATAGTTCGTGTTTGCGATTTTTTGCAAAAAGAATATATAGTTTCCGGTAATAAGGAAAATGCTTTGAGAATCTCAAAGTTGCAAGAAAAAGCATTAAATTTGCTTAATAAATCAAAATATTTGCATTAATCTTTGCACAAAATTTTGTATTCGGCAGTTTTGTTATCAAGCATTTTGCGATTGTCGTCTTTTAAGGGGGCAAATTTGCGGGCGATAACATATTGCGGAAGAAGTTTTTTGATTTCTTCTATCGGTAAAGACCATGCAGATGGTTTGATGCGGATTGCTTTACCTTGTCCGGCAGAAACTTTTGGAGTGATTTCTCCGGTTGCGGCGTCTTCAAATTCACTTAATGTCAGTTTGATGTTTTGTAATTCGTTAGGTGAAAGAAATTCTATTTCTTCGCCGGAGTTGATGTAGTTTCTGATTTCAAAAACAGCTTCATCACCTTGCCATTCAATGATTGAACCGGCAAAAAGCCAGTCACCCAATGTGCGAGTATATTCATAATTTTGGGAAATGTTGGTAAGTTTGCCGTCATGGAAGCCAAGACAGTAGCCACGATTTTGTAAGGTGTCCAGTTCGTGCATATAATTATTATAATCCCAGTTGTCAGGTGAATTATACCAATCGTCTATTGCTTTGCGATATACTCGAGCAACCGTTCCGGCATAATATTCGGTTTTATTGCGGCCTTCGACTTTCAGGGAATCGATACCGGCAGAAAGTAAATCAGGCAGACGAGGCATTAAGCACATATCTTTTGAGTTTAGAAAATATCCGCCGTGTTCGTCTTCGACAACCTCAAAATATTCACCGGGACGAAACTCTTCTTCGAGTAAAAATTCAAAAGAATCTTTATTGTTTTCATCAATGGTGAGTTCTTTTATCGAACCATCTTTTAAGCGGAGATGAAGTTTATAATGCCAACGGCAACAGTGAGCGCATTTGCCTTGGTTAGCAGAACGATCGGCTAAATAGTTTGAAATCAGACAACGGCCGGAATAAGACATGCACATCGCACCGTGCATAAATGTTTCAATCAGAATATCAGGGCATTTTTCTCTGATTTCTTTAGCTTCGGCAAAAGTAACTTCACGCCCTAAAACGCATAATTTTGCTCCTTGAGATTGCCAAAATTTGACAGCTTGCCATGAGCAAATATTGGCTTGAGTCGAAACAAATAAATTTAATTCTGGTGCGGTTTCTTTGACATATTGAAATACACCAGGGTCGGCAATTAAAACTCCATCCGGTTTCAGTTCTCGTAAAGTTTCAACAAAGGTGGGGAGTTTTTCGACATCACGGTTATGCATAAAAAGGTTTAAGGTTAAATATATTTTTTTGCCTTTTGAATGCACAAAGTCGATGCCTTCTTTAAGATCTTCCATAGAAAATTTTGATTGAGCACGTAAGCACATGTCCGGAGTTCCTGCATATACGGCATCTGCACCATATAAAATAGCTGTTTTTAATTTTACTAAAGAGCCTGCGGGTAAAAGTAATTCTGCTTTTTCTAACATGGTTATTCCTCAATGATAATGTCGGTTGTGTGGGCTGTAAGCTCACCTAAAGGGGTGTTTTTTATAAAAACTTTAGCGATGAACGGGTAGTTTGTTTTTTTATCGCGAACTATCCAAAAATATACCGGTTTGTTGGTGGAAAATTCCCATAGTTCATCATCTTCTTCTTCAGATAAAACTTTTTTGATATGCATAGAGCATCGGGAAGCTTTACCGGTGTAAAAAGAGTGTTCGTCGGCAATTAGGTTATCGGATCCTTCGTCTTTGAATACAACATCAAAACGACGTTTGCCATCGTATACTTTTAGGGTAGAATCGCAAAAGCCGAGTTCGTTGAATTGGTGTGTTATTTTGGCAATTACGGTTTGTAAGTCAAAAGTATCGGCAGGGGTGGGAGAAGGGGTAAATTCTTTTTTCTTTTCTTGTCCGTTTTTAGATGTTATTTGATAAATCGGTTTACCGTTTTCATAAAAAACTTTTTTGCGTCTGGTTTTGGATTTGGATTTTGATTCATAGTTATAATCAACGGTAGTCATTTGAGAATTTTTGATTGTTCCGGAAGTTATATAATTGGCTTCGAAAGGATAAATGGTATTGAAAAAACCATTGGTCATAACTTTTGATGCTATTTTGTAATTGTTTTTGTTTAAAGTGTATGTAAATTCAGTTTTACTGGCATCAAAAAGTCCTACGGTTACAAAAAAGTTGTGCTTTACCGTAATGGCTTCGGATAAGTTCGGAAAAATTAAACAGATGAGTAAAATTGTTATAAATTTTTGCATTATATTTATTCTTTCTTTAGTATTTGAGTATACCATATCATAAAAATTTATAATTTAAAGGAGTTAATAAATGTCTAAAAAGGTTTTGTTGTTGTCTGGCGGTTTTTCTTCGGAACGTGAAGTCAGTTTATCAGCAGGAAAAGATATTGAAAAAGCATTGCTTTCCAAAGGATATGAAGTTATTGTATATGATTTGAAAGATACTTGGGATTTTGTCGAAGTTTTGAAAAAAGAAAAACCTGATGCGGTTTTTAACGGCCTGTACGGAAACTGGGGAGAAGACGGAGCAATTCAGGGAATGTTGGATTTGTTGCAAATTCCGTATACTCATTCGGGAATGCATACATCATTAGTAGGTATGGATAAACATTTAACGAAGTATGTCGCTAAAACTTGCGGTATCAGAGTTGCGCAAAGCCAAAAAATGACGGCTCGTCAGTTTTTTGCTAATGGGACGGTAATCCCTATGCCTTATGTGGTTAAACCGCTTTCTGACGGTTCTTCGGTTGGTGTATTTATTGTTCGAAATCAAGAAGATATTTTGAAGGTAAAATATAAAGATATTGATAGAGAAGTTTTGATTGAAAAATATATTCCCGGTCGTGAACTAACGGTTATGTGTTTGGAAGATAAGGCTTATGTAGTTACAGAATTAAAAGCAGGTAATGATTTTTATGATTATAATGCTAAATATACTAATGGAGTAACACAACATGTTTTGCCGGCAGAAGTTCCGTATGAGGTTTCGGAAATTTGTAAGGCATATGCCGAAAAATTGCATCAGGCTTTAGGTTGTAATACTGTTTCGAGAGTAGATTTGAGATGGAATGAAGAAGATGGTGTGGTATTGTTGGAAATAAATACAAACCCGGGTATGACATCTTTGTCATTGGTTCCGGAACAAGCTAAATATGCAGGCATTTCTTATGCAGATTTATGTGCAAAATTGGTTGAAGGAGCAAAATGCAGAAAAATGTAGAATTAGAAAATATTAAGTCTAATTCTGTTGTGGTGGTGGCCGGACCGACTGCATCGGGAAAGTCGTCGTTGGCTATTGATTTGGCATGTAAATATAACGGTGTTGTTATTAATGCCGATGCATCGCAAGTATATAAAGACATTCCGATAATTTCGGCAGCACCTGATGAAAATGATAAAGTAAAGGTTGAACATTTGCTTTATGGAGTGTTAGATGCTGATGAAAAAAATTCTGTTTCGGATTGGAGTAAATTGGTTGTTGAGGCAATAAAAAATGTTTGGAAACAAGGAAAGTTGCCCATTGTAACCGGCGGAACAGGGTTTTATATCGAAAATTTGGTTAAGGGTGTTTCACCGATACCGGAAACTAAAGCTGAAATTAAGCAAAAAGTTGCTGATATATTTGATAAAAGAGGGGTATCGGGAGTTTATGAAACTTTGCAAAATGTTGATGGAAATGGGGCAAAGTTAGTAAACTCTAATGATACCACTCGAGTAAGACGAGCTTTGGAAATATTTTATGATACAGGCATATCTATCAGTGAGTGGTTTCAAAAGCCTTTGGTAAAAATTTTGCCGGAGGCTGATTTTAAGGTAATCGTGTTATTGCCTAAATTGAGTGATTTGGAAGAAAAATGTTCTTTGCGTTTTGATATTATGATGCAAAATGGCGCACTAGATGAAGTTAAGTCTTTAATGGATAAAAATATTGCCCCAGAAATGCCGATAATGAAGGCAATCGGAGTACCTGAATTAATTAGCTTTATAAAAGGTGAGATTGATTTGGAAAAAGCTGTTGAATTGGCAAAATTACATACCAGACAATATGCGAAAAGACAACTTACGTGGTTTAGAAATCGGTTAAAAAATATAGAGTGTAAACAAATTGTTTTTTAGCTGTTAACAAAATAATTTGTTGTTGCATATAGGCTAATATGGTTATAAAAAAATAAAAGGATTAAATTTTTTTAGCGGAGAAAATATTTATGCTTTCGAAGATTATGGGTTGGTTATCGGCTGATATGGCTATTGATTTGGGTACAGCCAATACACTTGTTTATGTTAAAGGAAAAGGTATTGTTTTGAATGAACCTTCGGTGGTCGCTATTGAAGAATATCGCGGAAAGAAAAGAGTTTTGGCCGTAGGTAATGAGGCTAAACAAATGTTGGGTAGAACTCCGGGTAATATTCATGCCATTCGTCCGTTGAGAGACGGTGTTATTGCAGACTTTGAAATAGCAGAAGAAATGCTTAAATATTTTATCCGTAAAGTTCATAATCATCGTCGTTTTGCAATGCCTTTGATTATTGTTTGCGTGCCTTCAGGTTCGACAGCCGTAGAACGTCGTGCAATTCAAGAATCGGCAGAAGCTGCAGGTGCACGTAAGGTCTGGTTGATTGATGAACCGATGGCCGCAGCTATCGGTGCCGATTTGCCGGTTACAGAACCTACAGGTTCAATGGTGGTTGATATCGGTGGTGGTACAACCGAAGTGGCTGTTCTTTCTTTGGGCGGTATCGTGTATGCTCGTTCGGTTCGTGTCGGCGGTGATATGATGGATGAGGCTATTATCTCATACATCAGAAGAAATCATAACCTTCTGGTCGGGGAAGGAAGTGCTGAAAAAATTAAAAAAGAAATCGGGTCTGCCTGTGTGCCGGAAAAAGGTGACGGTCGTACTTATGAAATCAAAGGTCGTGATTTGATGAATGGTGTGCCGAAAGAAATTATTATTTCGGAACGTCAGGTGGCAGAGGCTTTGGCAGAACCTGTATCTCAAATTGTGGAAGCTGTTAAAGTTGCTTTGGAACATACTGCACCGGAATTGGCTGCCGATATTGTTGATAAAGGTATTGTTTTAACGGGTGGAGGTGCTTTGTTGACTAATCTTGATCAGGTTTTGCGTAATGCAACAGGGTTGCCGGTATCTTTAGCTGAAACTCCGCTTGCTTGTGTAGTTAAGGGAACAGGCAAAGCTTTGGAAGAAATCGGAAAATTACGTACTATTTTATCTTCCATGTACTAGGTGATATTTTATCAGCCGAGAGAATGTTCTCTCGGCTGATAAAAATGGTTGGGAAAACTTTATGAAACGCCGCAGAAGTTTATTTTTGCATTTGAATCAATTAAAAATACTGGCCAAGAAATTTGCGCTGGTTATTTTGTTTTTAGCGGCGTTGGTGTTGATGTTGTTAAATAAAAATCATAAAAGTGCGGTTAATGAGGTAGTCGGTACAGGAACAGGTGTCGTGGTTGCAATAGTCGATGTTTTGGTTTTTCCGGCTAAAGCTATATCTTGGACTTATGATTTTCTTTATGATATTGTTACTGTCAGAAAACAGAATATTGCTCTTATTAATGAAAATAAAAAATTAAAATTGTTAAAAGATAAATATGAAGCTTTGGAAGTTGAAAACAGGCTTTTGACTGATTTATTGAATTTTGCTACATTGCCTGATGTTCAGTATATTTCGGCTAAAGTTGTGGCAGAGGAAAGCGATGCGTTTTCGCAATCTGTGGTTGCTTATATCGGAAATAATAATGTAAATAAAGGCGATGTTGTTTTGTCTGACAGAGGTGTCGTCGGCAGAATTGATAATGTGGGGTCAGTTTATGCTAAAATTATAACTTTGGCGGATATTAACTCCAGAATTCCGGTAATGATTGAAAAAAACAGAGTCAGAGGAATTTTGAGCGGAAATAATACGCCTTTTCCTAAACTTACTTTTGTGCCTTTGGATGCTGAAATTATGGTCGGTGATAAGGTCGTTACTTCAGGTATATCCGGCGTTTTTCCTGCAGGATTACCTGTCGGACAGGTTGTGTCTGTATCAAAGCATGAGATAAAAATTAAGCCTTTTGCATTGTTGGAAAAACTTGAGTATGTAAAAATTGTGAAATATGGCATCGACGGATTGTTGGTTTCGGATGATAAAGAGGTTGTGAATGAGTGAGGATTTTGATGAAAAGGTTGTGACTCATTTTCAAAGATCTTTGCCGATTATAACGTCGGTTTTGTTGCTGTTGTTGGCATATTTGCCGCTGAATTTTGATTTTTTTTATAATGTCCGTCCTGATTTCGGGCTAATGTGTATTTATTTTTGGATGTTGCATCGTCCGGATTTGTTTGGTATCGGAACCATAATTATTATGGGAGTGGTTGCTTCAATAATATCATCATCGGTTGCCGGTTGTGTGTTTATTGCTTATTTGGTTATGTATGTTTTAATATATAATACGCAAAAGTTGTTTAATGCAAAGTCTTTTGTGGTCGTTTGGTATGGCTTTATGGCGTTATCGCTGGTTTCGATGTTTGTTAAATGGATGGTCGTTTCAATTTATTATAATGAATTTTTATCAATATCGATGTTAATATTGGGGTATTTGATCGGAATAGTTTTATATCCTATGATATCTATGATTTTAGCTTTTGTTCAAAATAAATTTATTCAAGGTGACGGGCTATGAATCGAGATAATGATAAAGGAAAAATTTTAATCGGTCGAGCGCTTTTTTTGGGAGCAATACAGCTTATATTGTTATTTTTGCTTGTTTTCAGGCTGTATTATCTTCAGGTGTATCAGGCAGATAAATATAAGACATTGGCTGATGAAAACAGAATTTCAACTCGTTTATTGGTTCCGCCAAGAGGAATTATTTATGATCGACATGAAAATATGTTGGCTGAAAATAAACAAAATTTTCAAGTATTGATTGTGGCTGAACAAACTCCGGATGTTGATAAAACATTAGCAGCATTTAAGAAAATTATGCCTTTAACGGAAGATGAAGAGAAAAAAATAAGAAAAGATTTAAAAAGAAACAGAAGTTTTGTGCCGATTAAAATTAAGGATAATTTAGATTGGGAGCAACTTACAAAAATTATGTTGAATATGCCTGATTTGCCGGGAATTGTTATTGATGAAGGTTTATCAAGATATTATCCGTTTGATGATATTTTTGCTCATGTGGTCGGATATGTGGCGTCTGTTGAAGAAGATGAAAATACTAAAAAAGATCCTTTGTTAGAAGTTCCCGGTTTTAAGATTGGTAAGTCGGGAATTGAAAAGTTGTTTGATGACGAGTTGCGCGGTATTGCCGGAAGTCAGAAATTGGAAGTTAATGCTATCGGCCGAATTATTAAAGAAATTGAAAGTGTCGAAGGTGTTGCCGGTGAAAGAGTTGATTTAAGTTTGGATCTACGATTGCAAAAAGAAGCATATGATTTGTTGGGAGATGAAAGTGGCGCAATTGTTATGATGAAAGTTGATACGGGGGAAATATTGACATTTGCTTCGGCTCCGTCATTTGATCCAAATTTGTTTGGACGAGGATTGTCAGTGAAAGAATGGAATGAACTTACTAATAACGAAAAGAAACCATTGCTTAATAAAGCTGTTTCAGGACAATATTCTCCGGGCTCTACTTTTAAGATGTTGGTCGGCTTGGCGGCTTTAAGACATGGAGTTAATAATCGAAAAACAAAAGCATTTTGTTCGGGTAAAATGACGCTTGGTAATCATACATTTCATTGTTGGAAAGATGGCGGACACGGGTATGTCGATTTGGAGCAGGCTTTGCAACATTCTTGTGATATTTATTTTTATGAAGTTGCGCAAAAACTCGGGATAAATAAAATTGCTGAAATTGCGAGAGAATTTGGTTTGGGAATGAAAACCGATATAGGAATTGAAAACGAAAAAAGTGGTTTTATTCCGGATACGGATTGGAAAATGCGACGTTTCGGAGAACCTTGGCAACAAGGTGAAAGTATTATTTCCGGTATCGGACAAGGATATATTTTAACTACACCTATACAGTTGGCTACAATGGTGTCGCGTATTGCTAACGGTGGTTATGAAGTTCATCCGACATTTAAAAAATTTGATAAAAATAATAAACTTGAGTTAAAGAAACTGGATGTTTCGGCATATGGTTTGGAAATTATTAAAAAGGGTATGTATGATGTTATAAATACGCTTGGAGGTACTGCATATAGTGCTCGATTTGATTTTCAAGGTAAAAAGATGGCCGGCAAAACAGGTACAACTCAAGTTAGAAGAATTTCGATGAAAGAAAGACAAAGCGGAGTGTTAAAACAAGAGGATTTGCCTTGGAAATACCGTAATCATGCTTTGTTTGTGGGGTATGCACCGCATGATAATCCGAAATATGGTGTGGCTGTATTGATAGAACATGGAAAATCGGGAACGGCAGCGGCTCATTTGGGGGGTAAAATTTTGCGTAAAGCTATAGAACTTGATGCTACGGATCAGCCGATTGATTAGGGAAAAGAAAAATGTATAAGTCGTATGAAACAAGTTTTAGAGGACATAAATTAAGTTTCGCCGAAAGATTTTGGAGCATAAGCTTTTCATATGTTTTATTGATATTTATTTTGGCAACTATCGGAATTTTTATGTTGTATTCGGCTGCAAACGGAAGTTGGAAGCCATGGGCTTTTGCACAATTAGTTCGTTTCGGCTTGGGTTTTGGTATGATGATGTTTATGGCTTTGCTGGATATCCGAGTGTTTTTAAGATTTTCGTATTTGTTTTATTTTGCTGTTTTGGTATTGTTGGTTTTTGTTGATGTGTTCGGGTATGTCGGTATGGGGGCTCAACGATGGATAAATTTGGGATTTATGAAGTTGCAACCGTCGGAATTGATGAAGATCGCAATGGTTATGGCTTTGGCCAGATATTTTAACTCGATAACATTGCAAAGTATTGAAACGATTAAGGGAATAATTATTCCGTTGCTAATGGTAATTGTGCCGGTGGGATTGGTTTTGGTGCAGCCTGATTTGGGTACGGCATTGATGTTGTTGTTTACTGCCGGTGCAATGTTTTTTGTGGTCGGAGTACAGCTTTGGAAATTCGGATTGGTAGGGTTAGGCTTGATAATTTCGTTGCCGGTGGTATGGCAATTTTTACATAATTATCAGAAAAATCGTGTTTTGACTTTTTTAGATCCCGAAAGAGATCCTCTGGGTGCCGGTTATCATATTATTCAATCTAAAATTGCGCTCGGTTCCGGAGGTGTTTTCGGTAAGGGATTTTTAAATGGAACCCAGAGCCATTTGAATTTTTTGCCGGAAAAACATACAGACTTTATTTTTACGATGCTTTCGGAAGAATTTGGAATTATCGGAGCTGTTTTTGTTATATTTATAAACTTTTTATTGATTGCTTACAGTTATGTTTTTGCCTTAAGGTCTGCAAGTTATTATGGAAAACTGTTGGCTATCGGCCTTACAACAAGTTATTTTTTGTATGTTATTATAAATATTGCGATGGTTTTGGGATTGTTACCGGTAGTCGGTGTGCCGTTACCTTTGATTTCTTACGGAGGAACGGTTATACTTTCGGTAATGAGCAGTTTCGGAATTATTTTGGCAATTAATTCTAATAGAAATATTAACATCGGAAAAGATTAATATAGGCGGAAAACATGACTTATTTACTTGATTTTGTTTTTTGAAATGTAATATTATTATACAGACATAATCAAGAATGAAAAGGGCGGAAAATTTGAGATTTGATGCAGAGAAATATTTGTTGGAAACTTTAGAGCGCATTACTAAAAATCGTGCTGAATATAAGGTTTTGTACGTTAATATTTCTAAATTGAAGCCTAAAAACAGGCATCCGAAATTTGTAAAAATAATAACCAGATTGTTTGATGATTTGGTCTTTATTGCTAATGGAACAATGTTTGTTTTGGAAAATGGTGATTTTGTTATTTTGGGTAAAAATATTACCGATAAAATAGTAAGCGATGTTTTGGAAAAATTGCGCGTGGGTTTAATCTCGGATCCTGTATGGGTATCTAAAAGTTCAAGTGAGTTTGTTCAAGTTTATGAGCCGGAAGATTTTGATGATTTTTATAAAAAAATCGAAGAGATGATACAAGGTGAAAGAGTGATCAGTGATGTTGTTTATCGTCGTGCGGTAGATGCTGAACAAATGGATGTAATTAAAGAACATTTGGACATGGTCAGTCTTGTTGATGTTGTTAAGCATCAGGGGGTTATCAGATTAGAAAATTCATCTAATTATCGTCGGTTGTTTGATGAATATTTTGTTGCCGTAAAAGATTTGAGCCGGAATTTTGATAAAAATATTGATTTGGTCGGAAATAAATGGTTGTTTTTGTATTTGACACAAACATTAGATAAAAAAACAATGGCCTCTTTTATGGTCTCCGATATTAGAAATAAAGTGGAAAAGGTTAGTTTAAATCTTAATTTATCGACAGTTAATACTTCAGATTTTATAAATTTTGAACAATATATTAAGAGTTTGGGGCAACATATTATAGTTGAGGTTCAACCGATTGATGTTTTAAATAATATGAAGCTTTATTTTCAAGTTAGAGAAAAGTTGCGTAAATTGGGACACGAGGTTTTGCTTGATGCAACAAGTTTGGAAATGTTGTCATCCATAAATATTAAGGAATTGGATGTCGATTATGTTAAGCTTTTTTGGCATGATTTGATGGATGAATATAGTAAACAAGATGATGAAATTATAAATTTGTTTGAAGAAATCGGTAAAAATAAAATTATTTTAGCAAAATGTTTAAATGAAACGGCTGTGCGCTGGGGAATAAAAAAGGGTATCAGAGCTTTTCAAGGACCGTATATTGATATGTTGGAAGTGGCAATGATCAGAAAAAATTGCCCGAATGGCAGAAGATGTACGGCCGGTGATTGTTTGAAGCGTAAAAAAATGATTTCCGGATATTTTAGAGATATGTGTGAATATAAAGAAATTTTAGATAGAAACCCTGGATAAAAATATGGCAAGTACTCGAAAAGAAATATTTGATGATATAAATAGTTTTTGTGCAAATAGAAGTTTGTATAATGCTCTTTATGTTAATTTGTATAAAATTGGTGAAAAATATAGAACTTCTGTTTATAAAAATGAGTTGGAAACAATGTTTTTGTCGTTGGTTAAAGATAATGCGGCAAAAACTTTTTTTGTTCAAAATGACGGGTTTTTGGTTGTTTATGATAAAGCAAAAAATGATGATGTTTTGTCTTTGTTGATAAAAGTCGGGTTTTTGTTTCGTGAAGATGAAACGATAAAAAATAATCCGGATTTACAAAAAAACGGGGTTGTTGTTTTTTATGATGTGGAAAATGAATATACATCATTATGCAGAAAAATAGAAGCTTCGTATGAAGAAGAAAAAATTAAAGTTAATCCGAGGTTCATAGAACAAAACGGTTATAAAAAACAGGCTGTTAATAATAAAAAAATATTTACTACCGAAATGTTATCGAAGGTTCAGAAAATTATATCTGTGTCTGATTTTTCAAGCTTTATTCGTCGTCAAGCGGTCTGTGCAATTATCGGAAAATCCGCTCCTCAAAGAATTTTTGAAGAAGTTTTTGTCGATATTGAAGATGTTTGTGATTCATTGTTACCGGGGGTTAATATAAAATCTGATCCTTGGCTTAATCTGGCTTTGTGTGATACATTGGATAAAAGAGTGTTGGATATTATATCTCGCCATGATGATGGTGATTTACTCGGTAATTTCAGTGTTAATGTAAATGTATCTTCAATATTGTCAGATGAGTTTATTCAGTTCGATGACAGTATTAACGGAGCTATGCGTACAACAATAGCTTTAGAATTGCGATTGGAAGATATTTTCAGCGATATAAATTCATATCTTTTGGCAAAAACTTTTGCTAAAGCACGCGGATATAAAATTTGTATTGATGGTATAACTATTGATAAATTGAATTATATAAATCGTCAGAAGTTAGATTGTGATTTGATGAAAATAGAATGGCATCCTTCGTTGATTGATGTTTTTAATAAAGATGAACATTTTATGGATTATCAGAATAAAGGGGAAAGAGCCAAGATTATTTTGTGTAATATTGATGATCAGTCTGCGGTTGAAGCGGGAAATAATATGGGTATTAATATGTATCAGGGAAGATATGTCCAGAGAATGATAAATGATAATAAGCCGATGTAATTTGAATAAAAAGTCCTGTTATATAACAGGATTTTTTATTCTCGTAACCAACGGGATGCTTCTATGGCTGCCATAGCACCGGAACCTGCTGCAATTACTGCTTGACGAAATTGAGGGTCTTTGACATCGCCACAGGCAAAAACTCCTTCGATATTAGTTTGGCAAGAATCAGGTTTGGTTATGATATAGCCATTATTATCCAAGTTTATTTCGCCACGTAAAAATTCGGTATTCGGTTTGTGACCTATGGCAATAAAAACGCCGTCAATTTTGATTATTTCTTCTTTGTCGTTTTGAACATTTTTGATTTTTATGGCTTTTAGATTTTTGTCTTCACCAATAAATTTTTCTATTGTAGCATTATATTTTATATTTATTTTGGGGTGTTGCTTTATTTTTTCTTGAGCTTTGATATCGGCTCTTAAAGATTCTCGACGATGAATTATGGTTACGGAACGAGCAAAATTGGCTAAATATAGGGCTTCTTCTAAAGCTGTATTACCGCCGCCGATAACAGCAACATCTTTTCCTTTATAAAAATAACCGTCACAAGTGGCGCAAACTGATATGCCATAACCTTTGTATGCTTCTTCCGATTCAATATCCAGCCATTTGGCAGAGGCGCCGGTGGCGATGATGATGCTTTTAGCATAAAAAACATTATGATTTTGTGAGGAACATTCAAAAGGTGAGTGCGAAAAATCAACTTCAACGATAGTGTCGTTGATAATATTAACTCCTAAATTAATGGCTTGTTTTTTCATTGTTTCCATAAGTTCATTACCGGTTATCGGGTGTTCAAAGCCGGGAAAGTTTTCGACATCGTTGCTTAATGTTAATTGTCCGCCAATTTCGTTGCCGGAAACCAAAATGGTATTTTTGCCGGTGCGAGAAGTGTATATTCCGGCAGTATAACCGGCAGGTCCGGAACCGATGATTAAGATGTCGCTTTGATATTGTGCCATTGGTTAGTTTATTTTATTACATGAGCATTCGGCATTGCTGTCACAAATGCAAATAATTTCTGTCGGTTTAACGGCGTTGGATTGCATGCAAGGGCAATCGTCATCATAATTTTCGCAGCCGCAAGCAGTTTTGTTAATGTTGTTCGGGTAAGAACATCCGCAGTTATTATCTTCATCGCAATCACATTCATTTTCATTTTTGATAAAATCTTTTTGCATGTTTTCCTCGTGTAAAAAAATAAAAAAACTGCCTGATTTTTTATCAGACAGTTTTTATATAAGTATGAATAAAATATTTTAAATGTATTTTACTTCCAATATTTCAAAAGATTTGTTTCCTGAAGGAGCTCTAAATTCGGCAATATCTCCGACTTCTTTACCGATAAGGGCTTTAGCCAAAGGAGAAGATAAAGAAATTTTATTTTTTTCGATATCGGCCTCATAGTCGCCGACAATTTGATAAGAATTTTCTTCGTCAGAATCTTCGTCAGCAACTAAAACAGTAGCACCAAAACGGATTACATCGCTTTTGACGGAAGCAACATCAATAACTTGGGCACGACTTAATACGGCTTCCAAATCTTGAATACGGCCTTCAATAAAGCTTTGTTTTTCTTTGGCGGCAGAATATTCGGCATTTTCAGATAAATCGCCTTGAGCTCTGGCTTCAGAGATTGCGGCAATGATATTCGGGCGTTCAACACCTTTTAGGTTTTTTAATTCGGCTTCCAATGCGTTAAATCCGATTTTAGTCAAAGGAAATTTTTCCATTTTTTCACCTTTAGTTTTTTAATGTTGAAAAAAAGAACTGCGAGGGAGATGAATCCTTCACAGAACGCTTTATTTGTTTTTAATGGAAATGAATATAACAGTTAAAAAAAATAAATCAAGAGTTTTCTTTGGGGAAAAATTTTTTAAATGCCTACACAAAAGAAAATTTTGTTATTAAACTAAAGAAGTATTTTTTAGAAAATTTTCGGAGATGAAACTTATGAAAAAAATCTATCTTTTGTCAGCAGTAGCTGCAGGTTTACTCGCTTTGTCATCTAATGCTAATGCGTATGATTCTACAGGTTGTGGATTAGGTTCTATGGCTTGGAGAGGACAATCGGGTATTGTTCCTCAAGTTTTGGCTGTTACAACTAATGGTATATTCGGAACACAAACATTTGGTATTACTACAGGTACATCAGGTTGTGATCCTAACGGTCGTGTTAGTGGTGGTACAGGCAGAATGTTGCTTTCTTTCTTGGAAAACAATATGGAACAATTTGCTTTTGACGCTTCCGTCGGTCATGGTGAAACTTTGGTAACCGTTGCAGGTATCTTAAATGCTGATGTAGAAGACTTGTCTGCAAAAATTCACAGTAATTTCGGTACATTGTTTGCCAGCAATGATGTTGATGCGGTGGAATTGACTTTATCAATTTTATCTATGAACGCATAAAAGTTCAAAAAGGTGCCTAGTTGGCATCTGATACAGAAATTTCGGTTCGGCGAAATGCTCATGTACTTCTTTTGTACACTCCGCTTTCGCCGTCCTTATTTCTTATCATATGCACACACTATTCACCTTTTTTATAAAATTGATTCAGATAAATTATTTTCCGACTTTTATAAAAAATGTTTTCAATGCGGTACTTTGTCTTTTTTTTGAGTTTTTTATTTTCTTTTAGTGTTTGGGCAGAAGATTTGTCGTCATCTGCCGAGTGGTTGGCTGTCGGGCATTATCAAAACAAAAAAAGCTCGATTGATTCACCTAATTTCTTTTTAAGTGAAGAGGGTAAAACTAATCCCAAAGCAGAATTGGAAGCTACGATAAATTTATTTAATTCTGATGACAATAAATTGAAGTGTCAGTTTCCGTCACGCTATTTATTCCTTAAAAAACACAAATTGATAAAATCAAATTTCCCCAAATGTAAAGAATTTGAGGAGTTTAAGCGTGATTTGCAACCGGCAGGGGTAACGCTATTGTTTACTGATGCGTATATGAATAATCCTTCATCATTGTTCGGGCATACTTTAATCAGAATTGATACTAAACGCAAAGGTACGCAGATGTTGGCTCATGGGGCGAATTACGGTGCTTTTACCGGTGAAAATCCGGGGCCGTTGTACGCATTGTTCGGATTGACCGGCAGATATTTCGGAGGTTTTACGGTTAAGCCTTATTATGATATTATCAATACCTATAACAATATTGAAAATCGTGATATTTGGGAACTTAATCTCGATTTCAATGAGCCGGAATTGGAATTTTTTGTGGCTCATTTGTGGGAGATCGGGCAAACACAATCAAGGTATTATTTCTTTACAAAAAATTGTTCATATATGCTTTTGGAAATGTTAGATGCGGTTCGTCCGTCGTTAAAATTGGCTTCGAAATTTCCGGTGCAAGTTATTCCATTGGATAGTTTTAAGGCGGTTTTTCGTTCTAAAGATTTGGTCAAAAATATAAATTATCGTCCGTCACGACAAAAGCAAATCGTTGATGCGGTAAATGGTATGAACAAGAAACAAAAAGAGATTTATTTTAATGTTTTGGCTGAAAAAAAATATGACTTGCCTGATGATTTGAGTGAAGATGAAAAATCGGATATTTTGGGAACGGCATATCAATTTGTGCAGTATCAATATGTGGCAAAAAAATTGGAATTAGCTGATTATCGCAAACAAAGTTTCGATATTTTGCGCCAAAGAAGCATGTTGAAAACCTCAAAGAAAGAAAAAGAAATAAAAGGAAAATCGCCTTTGGAGGCTCATGAATCTATGAGGTTGACTGTGGGTGTCGGGGTAAAAGGCGGTAATGTTTTTGAGGAAATTGCTTATCGACCGGCATATCATTCTTTAACAGATAATAGTTTCGGTTTATTAAAAGGGGCGGAGATAAGTTTTTTGGAAACAAAATTGCGCCATTATAATCAAGACAATAAAACAGTTTTGCAAAATTTGGATTTGTTGACAATTCGTTCGATTTCGCCGGTCGATAAAATGTTTAATCCTCTGTCATTTCAGATAAAAGCCAATGTCGAAAGGTGGACTGACTCTACAAGCGAAAAAGAAGGCTATATCGGTAATTTGGAATTTGGAACAGGTAAGGCTTATGCTTTTTCGGATAATGTTTGGGGTTTTATTTTTGGTAATAATAAGGTGTCAACCGGTGGATTTTTGCCGCATAATTCAATGTTGTCTTTCGGGTTAAATCTAGGGTTTTTGGCTGATTTTGATAAATGGAAGGGGTTGTTTGAGATATCGCCTTGGCGGGCAAGTCAAAAAATGGGTAATATGACAAGTTATCGCGCAGAATTAAATTATGTGATTGATAATAATGTTTCAATTTCGGCAGAAGCTTTGTTTGAAGACAGATATGGCAAAGATGAAAACGAGTTTGGAATAAAATTGCGCTATTTCTTTTAATTTATAACCTTGCAATTTTTATATAAGATGTATATGCTTATTTTAAAATTAAAAAATATAAGGAGTTTTATTTATGTTAAGAGATGATTTGCAAAATGCGTTGAAAACAGCAATGTTGGCTAAAGATACCGTTACAACAAGTGCGGTAAGAATGATTATTGCCGGCCAAAAAGAAAAAGATGTCGAAGCCAGAGGTAAGGGCAAAGAAAAGGCTACTGATGAAGAATTGATGGCTATGATGCAAACAATGATTAAACAACGCAATGATTCAATTAAGATGTATATTGACGGCAACCGTCCGGAATTGGCTGATAAAGAAAAAGCCGAAATTGCCATTATCGAACGTTTTTTGCCTAAACAAATGTCTGATGATGAGATTGCCGGCGTGGTTAAGATGTTGATTGCCGAAACAGGTGCTTCTTCAATGAAAGATATGGGCAAAATTATGGGCGCTTTGAAATCTAAATATGCCGGTCAGTTGGATATGGGCAAAGCTAACGGAATTATTAAAAATTTGTTGAGCTAAAAATTTATGGCGAATACGGATTTACAAAGATTTTGTGACGAACTTCGAGCTAAAATATCAATAGTTGATGTGGTAGGCTCGAAGATTAAGCTCGTGCGAAAAGGGCGTGAGTATCAGGCTTGTTGTCCGTTTCATAATGAAAAAACTCCGTCTTTTACGGTTAATGAAGCAAAAGGTTTTTATCACTGTTTCGGTTGTGGTGCGCATGGCGATATTATTAAATTTGAAATGGAAGCTAATGGTCTGACATTTATTGAGGCAGTGGAAAAATTGGCTCATAAGGTCGGTATGCAACTTCCTAAACTTTCGTCGGAGAGTAAAGAACAAGCTGAAAAAAGAGCTACGGCATACGATATTATGGAAATGGCGGCAAAGTTTTTTGAAAAAAATCTGCGCTTGCCTGACGGTCAAGAGGCTTTGAATTATCTTTATGGTCGAGGTTTTGATGATAAGATTATCGAAAAGTTTCGTTTAGGCTTTGCTCCGAATAATAACGGTTTGAAGGCTTTGTTGTCTTCGCGCGGTATTTCCGATAATGAAATGGCGGAACTTGGTTTGATTTCTATTCCTGAAGATACCAAAAGAAATCCGCATGATTTTTTTAGAAATCGTGTAATGATTCCGATTATGGATAAGCGTAACCGAGTTATTGCTTTTGGTGGTCGGGTTATGGATAAGAGCCAGCCGAAATATCTGAACTCACCCGAAACACCGGTGTTTAATAAAAGGCGCATTTTGTATAACCTTAATTATGCTCGTGAAAGCGGGTATGAGGCTAAAAGGTTGATTGTTTGCGAAGGTTATATGGATGTGATTGCCATGGATAAGTATGGTATCGGTTATGCAGTGGCACCATTGGGAACGGCTTTGACTGAAGATCAAATTCAAGAGGCTTGGAAAGTGGTTAATGAGCCTATTTGCTGTTTTGACGGCGATAATGCCGGTATCAGAGCAGCTATTCGCTCGGTTGACAGAGTTTTACCGATATTGAAACCGGGATATTCTTTGCAATATGCCTTTTTGCCGGATAAAATGGATCCGGATGAATTTTTGAAGGAAAAAGGAACGGAAGAATTTTTGAAAACCGTTACCGATACAACTCCGCTGAAGGAGCTTTTGTGGAAAAAAACTTTGGAGGGTAAGTCGGTTGATACTCCGGAACAAAAAGCACGAATTGAAAAAGAAATAAAAGAAGAAGTTGCCAAGATAGCTAATGAAATGGTTAAAAATTATTATATTCGTGAAATGAAAAATAAGGTTTATAATGAATTGGTAGAACCTAATCGTCAGGTTTACCAAACGGGAAAATTTGAAAAAACATATAAATCGAGGCCTCAAGTTCGGGTATATAAAACAGATTTAGATGATTTGGTCGGTAAATATATTGTTTCGGCTTTGGTATGTTATCCGTCGTTGGTTGATGAATATGAAGAAAAGTTGTTAGATTTTTCCATAAAGGATGATAATTTACGTTCAATGTATGAAAATATTTTGGATATTGTGCAGGATAATCCGGATATAAAAAATGAAGCAGAGTTGATTGAAAAGCTTAAAGAACGTGATTTTGAGCAAATTTTGAAAGAAAAAACCGATTTGACGGTCTTGAAAAAACAATGTCCGGATATTATTAAAATGCGTAAAAATTTGGATAGCAGATTAGTTGAAATTCAGTTGAAACGTTTGGATAATGAAATTAGAGAATGTAAACGTTTGTTGGCAAGCGGAAATTTCAGTGATGAAGATTATTTGCGATATGAAGCTTATAAAAAAGAGCGTAATGCAATTTTGATAGATGTCGAAGATTGTTAACCTTTTGTGAAAATGGCTGTTTTTTTGGTGCGAATCGAAATAATAAACTTGACAATATGGGAAAAAATTATTAAAAATTATACCTGTTTTAAGCTTAAATAAAAATCGATTTTTTTAGGAAAATTTATGTCGGATATAGAAAATTCTGATTTGTATGATGGCGGATCTATGGATGCGCCGTTAATTGATTCGTTGGGTAGTGCCGTAAAACGTTTGATTGATAAAGGGCGTGCCCGTGGTTTTATCACAGTTGAAGAGTTAAATAAAGTACTTCCGTCTGAAAGAGAAACTTCCGAGCATATTGAAGATATTATGACTTCGATATCTGATATGGGTATAAGCATTATTTCCGAAGCCGATGTCGATGGTTTTGATGGCGAAGGCGAGGGAGATACTGATTATATCGATGATGATGAAGAGGGCGGTAACTTCGATGAAAAAGACTTGGGACGAAATGATGATCCGGTTAGAATGTATTTGAAAGAAATGGGTTCTGTCGAATTGTTATCTCGAGAAGGCGAAATTGCTATTGCTAAACGTATAGAGGCCGGTAAAACCGTTATGATTGACGGTTTGTGCGAAAGCCCGATGACTATTAAGGCAATAGCTTCTTGGCGTGATGAACTCTTAAACGGTAATATGCAACTTCGTGATATTATCGACTTGGAAATGATGTATGGCGATGATGTTGATGCCATGGCATTCGAAGAAGATGATAATAACGGTAATGAAGATTTGGATAAAGTTGCCCGAGAACTCGATGAAAAAGAAAATCTTGATGATATTGATGAAGATATTGATGATGATATGGAGTTGGAAGGCGCCGTTGATGAAGATGATGATGCTGCCGATGAAATGCAAGACGGTGGCGAAGACGGTGGCGAAGGTGGTGATGATGATGATATGGAAAACGGTGCAGTTCGTACCTCGGCATCTATCGCTGCAATGGAAGAAGCCTTAAAAGAACCCGTCGTCGAAATGTTGAATAAAATTGCCGGATATTACGATGATCTGCGCAAAATTCAGAGCCAGAGAGTTCAAGCTATTTTGGCCGGTAAAAGTTTAACCCCGAGTGTTGAGAAAAAATATATTGAAGTTAAAAAAGATTTGGTTGAGTTGATGAGTTCAATTCACCTTAATGCTATCAGAGTTGAACAGTTGGTTGAACAACTTAACGGTTTGAATAAGCGCCTTATGGGATTTGAAGGAAAATTGTTGCGCTATGCAATGAGTTGTAAAATTAAACGTGAGGACTTTTTAAATGTTTATCAAAAGGCTGAATTAGATCCTAATTGGCTTGATACAATCGCTAAAATTAAAGATAAACATTGGCAAGAATTTGTTGCTAAATATGGTTTAGAAATTACCGAACTTCGAGATAGTGTTGCTCAAATGGCTCAAGAGTGCGGATTGCCGATTAGTGAATATCGTCGTATGGTAGATACTATTAAAAAAGGCGAAAGAGAAGCCGAAAGAGCTAAAAAAGAAATGATTGAAGCTAACCTTCGTTTGGTTATTTCGATTGCTAAAAAATATACTAACAGAGGTTTGCAATTCTTGGATCTGATTCAAGAAGGTAATATCGGTTTGATGAAAGCCGTTGATAAGTTTGAATATCGTCGTGGTTATAAGTTCTCGACTTATGCTACTTGGTGGATAAGACAAGCTATTACTCGTTCAATCGCTGATCAGGCAAGAACAATTCGTATTCCTGTTCATATGATTGAAACAATTAACAAAATGGTGCGCACTTCTCGTCAAATGTTGGCAGAAATGGGACGCGAGCCGGTACCTGAAGAATTGGCAAAACGTTTGTCGATGCCTTTGGAAAAAGTTCGTAAGGTTATGAAAATTGCTAAAGAGCCGGTTTCTTTAGAAGCTCCGGTCGGTGATGAAGAAGATTCATCTTTGGGCGATTTTATTGCTGATGAGAGTGCATTGCAACCTCTTGATTCGGCCATTCATTCAAATTTGAAAGAAACTTGTACACGCATTTTGTCTTCGTTGACACCAAGAGAAGAACGTGTGCTTCGTATGCGTTTCGGTATCGGTATGAATACAGACCATACTTTGGAAGAAGTCGGTCAACAATTTAATGTTACCAGAGAGCGTATTCGTCAAATTGAAGCAAAAGCTTTGCGTAAGTTAAAACATCCGAGCAGATCAAGAAAGCTTCGTTCGTTCTTGGATCAATAGTTTACATAAATAAAAAGCCAATCGAAAGATTGGCTTTTTATTTAGAAGTATTTAGTATACTTTAAGTTTTTCCAATTGTGCTTTTGCGATTGCAATGTCTTTTTCTGACATGACATTTTGTCCTCTTTCTAAAGGTTTATACAAATGATCGTTTGCTGTAAATTCGCCATGCAAACTATCTATCTCTTTTGTTGTGATACCGCCATAAAGCTCAATATTATTAAATGGGGCTTCAGATATACTCATTATTGGTCCTTCTACTGTATAATTTTTACCTTGACGCCAGCTATTATATTTTTGCATTTCTTCTTTAACAAGGTTATTGTCAGGATTTTTTTCACAATCTTTTTTCATATAGGCAAATAATTGAGCTTCAACATTTTGAAGTTTTGTGTCTTTAAAATAAGCACCTTTATCAGATGTGTCAGTATTCGGATATCTTTTATTAGCACTTTCCATTAAGCGATTTATTTCGGCAATAGCTTTATCTTTTTCTGAATCAGGCATTAATGGACCAAAATTTTCCATACGAACAATGTTATAATAAGCTGTATGCATGGCAACAGAAAATTGTTCATTATCAAGTTTATCATAAGGATTTATTTCTTTTTTCGGTTGTTGTGTTTTAGGTGTTTCTATTCCACGTAATTCTTTCTTCCTTTTTGCCCACGCATTAAGTCTTTGTCCGGATACTTCCATGGTTGCTCTAAAGCCTCTGTAAATGTTTGAGTTATTGCTTAAACTATCTTGAACGGCGTTAGCTTCGTCATGGAGAGCTTGGGTAATTGTTTTTTCTCCGGTTAAAACAGAGCCACTGTTTTTTAGAGTGCGTCCGAGGTTTTTAGTCATTTGTTTGAGCCAAGATTCTTTGGGCTTTTCTTTTACGCCAATGTATGATGTTTTTCCGTTTAAGTTGGTCTTTAGGGCGCTGCTCATATCATATTTTGCCTGCATATCCAAATCTCTTTTTTTATCTTTGATTGATTTTATTAAATCGTTAAAAGATTTTTTGGCATTGTCTAAAAAATCTTTTGCTTTTTCTTTATCTTTTTTATGAAGATCTTTAACTGCATATTCAAAAGATATTTTTCCTGATACAACATCCCCCATAGTATATAAAAAATCAGCAAAAGTAGAGTTAGATGTAAATTGTTTAGTGTCGTTAGTATCACTCATGGTTCGCACTCCCTAAATTGTTCCTATTAAAAAATAATTTACCACAAATGTTGACTAAAGTCAACACGAATTAAATTTAAAGTAGCTATACTTCAATAAAAAGGTGGTATTTTATATTGAGTAACAGATTGAAAATCATTGGCTCCAGAATACGAGAATCTCGCAAAAAACAAAATTTATTACAAATTGATTTAGCGGTAATGGTAGGTATTGACAGGGCTTATTTGTCAGAAATTGAAAATGGGCGAACCAATGTTTCAATAAATTTGTTATATGCTATTGCCGATGCCTTAAAGGAAGCAATTTCAAATATATTGCCTGAGTAAATTTTTCTTTTCAAAATTTGACATGATTCTCGTTTTGTGATAATATTAAAAATTGTGGGGAGGGATATGCTGATGAAATCAACTATGTTGCCTCAAGTTTTTTATTATCATTTTAGGCCTAATTATGTTTGGCTTATTTTGACACTTTTGTTGTTGTGGTTTGTGCTTAGTTTGTTATGCAGATTTCCGGCGATTGTTTATTGGTGGGAGTTTTGGGGACTGTTGGGAAGCGGTATTTATTCACTTGCGTTGTGGTCTTTTAAATATTTAATAAAACATAAAATGGCGGTTATTGATGATAAATATATAAAAATTGATCATTGTAGAGCCTTGCCATGGAGATTGGTTGCTTGTGCAGAAAAGAAAACAGCAAGATGTTGTTTCAAAAAATTACCGATTATTGTAATTCGTACTAAAAAACCGATAAATTATAGTTATAATCTGCTACAAAAGATGTGTTCAAAAATGGATTTTACTGCTTTTTCGATAGCATTATATGCTTTGACACCAAGCGATGTAAAAAAGATTATGGAAATAATTTCTCGAAAAACAATTTTGCTTGGATAAACAATAAAATTTTGCTTGACTATAAATATAATTTGTCATATTTACACATAAGTATTGTTTATTTAGAAACATTACGGGCCCTTAGCTCAGTTGGTTAGAGCAGGCCGCTCATAACGGTCTGGTCGTTGGTTCGAGTCCATCAGGGCCCACCAATTTAAAAGTCTTATCAAAATTGATAAGACTTTTTTGTTTTGATATGGGATGTTCAATTCCAACATCAATTCGTTTATGACTGCCGTCATAACTCATTGTGTTTCATTGCGTCTCACCGCAAAACTCCGGCCACAGGCAGGTTTTTGCGGTGCCGTCCTCTTTTTTTTATGCATTGATGAGGCCGAGAAAGCTTAAATAGTTGCGGGGTTTGTGATATTCAATGTTTCTTTCATGATGTGAGCACATAAACCATCGCCAAGCGATTTTTTATTAAAATCATGAAAAATAGATACTTTTGGATTGACCTCGTCCAAAACAAAAAACGCCTAATTTGAGGGGTTTTCTTACCACCCAACCTCGCACTCCATATCCATGACCAGGTTAAACAGAATTTGGAAACGTATACTTATAACTATAAAAATGCTTTAATATTTTTTTATTAGCTTGATTTTAAAAATATAACATCTATATTTTTGAGTGTGCTTGTTGGCGAGCCCGTTCACTCGTGCAAAGACTTTTGGTCAGCCAATTATTGATAATATAACCTTTTTCAAGATTGTTATCAAACTACAGATTACGAGTGCTTTTTTCTGATAATAACCTTGAAGTAATAGAAAGGATTATATTATGACAAATATAGATTTTTTTAAAAAGCAAGCAAAATTACTCTTAAAGGACTGGCAAAATAGAGAGCAAAAGCATTTTGGCTTTAATGTTAAGGAGCTTTTTCGACTTTATGAGGTAAATGCACATGAACAGCCTACATTAATGAAAGCACAACATCTTCTTGCGCAAGCTTTGGGGCGTAAAAGTTGGGCTGAGCTGATAAATGATTCAGATGAAAGCTTGGAATATACTAAGAATGCATTCATCGAAAACATAAAAGAAGAAAAAATGCTAGATGCTATGTGGAATGAAACATTTTCTGAAACTGAAGCGCATTCTGATGAATTTAATGAAGAAGACGGTTATCATGGAATTGTCGAATGCTTACATTGCGGACAAAGGTTTCCTATTGATAAACCTAATCATTTGCCTAGTTGTGATGGAGAAGATTGGGATTTAGTTCCAATTGAAGAACTGTAATTATTAAGAACGGCCAGACCTTTTGGGGGTTTGGCTGTTCTATTTTTTATAATCTAAATATTTTATATATTTTACTGGACTTCTTTGTTTTTCCAAGCATTCATTGTATTGTAAACAAAGGAGTTTATTATGAATACAGTTAAAATCTATTTAGTGCGAAAACCTTCGGATTTTGAAGAAGTAAAAACTTTATGCAAAAAGTATACGCATGAGGCCGAAGAGGTCTTAATTGAAGAAACTGTCAACCTACCACCAACTTGGTATGAGGAGTTTTGCCAACGCCCATTGGATAACTACATTTTCTTATCCGGTAAAGGCGGTTATGATGATACAGGCCACCGCAAAGTAGTTGCTATAAAATGCCTAGGCAAGCCAACGCTTTATGTTGATCCTTCCGGTTCAAGCTACTGCCGATATATGGGAGTGGAAAATGAAGACCTATAAAGACATTCCACCTAATCACAAAATCAGCATGCCGATGGTTTATAACCACGCAATCAGAGTACTTGATAGACTGGATAGACGACTGAGCAGACTTAACACCCCGGCGCTACCAATTAAATATAAATACGAAATCAATCGTCTTGCACATAAACTGGAAAAATGGTCGCTAAATACAAAGCCATTGAAAAGGAGTTGGAATATGTCCGATCCAAAATATCAAAAACCTAACTTTACAGATCATATAGTAAATTATTGAATTTGTCTTAACGATATATTGTAATCGTATGATGTTATAACAATTTTGTTAATTTTAATATATTTATCAAAATCTTTATCTGTGTTTTTTAATTTATCATTTATGGTTTCTTGTAAATTATTTAAATTAAGGAACCCTGTTTGTTTAGTATCTAAGAAACATTTTGATAATAGTAAGTGCACCTGATTTGACACAAAGAGATATAATGGGTTTATTTGATTATTAAAATCATTATTTAGTTCATAAATTACTTTAGGGTCTATTATACGAAATTCTACTTGAGTATCAACTACAACGTTATAAGGTACAGTTTTAATATTATTACATCCAAAAGAGTGGGCTGTGCTATTAAAAGTTTGACAGCGTATATCAACAATATCAAAAGTTTGAAAAAAAGGACATTTCCAACAAAACCTCTCACTATTTTCATAAATTTTAGTCGGTTTTCCACATGTTTTTTTTATAATATTAAAACCTTCATGTCTAAAATATAGTGGCCATATATATTCCAGAATAGTATTCCAAAATTTTAATATTAATTCCGCAAAACTTAGTGTATTATCCATATTTTCACCTCTCAACATATTCTTTATCTTACAATTTCAAATACTTCAAAAACGCATCGCAACCTTCAACGATATCCCAATAGGTTTCATCAAAATTGCCGGTGTACCAAGGGTCTTTGATATTGCGAGGTTTGTTTGCAAAATCGAGTAAGCGATGGATTTTGTTTTCCGTATCCGGACCGACGAGCGATTGAATGTCCTCAATATTGCTGTCGTCCATCGCCAAAATATAGTCATAATAAGCATAATAGCGCGGACGAATGCGGCGGGAATAATGCTCCTCAAACGGCACATGCATGGATTTCAACATCTCGCGCGTGCCATGATGAATGCCGGCATGACACATCTCGTTGTAACTTTCAGTCGCGGCAGAATCAATTTCAAACTTGTCAGCCAAACCGCGTTCCTCAACCATTTGCTTAAACACAAACTGCGCCATCGGCGATCGACAAATATTCCCCAGACATACAAACAGAACTTTGATCATTAAAATACCTAAAAAAATATATGCTCTTCTTATTATATCCATATAAGATAAAAATCAATGATCTTGGAAGATTAATTAAAAAGATTGCATTAAAACTTTTTGTTACCTATATATATTATATCGCAATTTAACTGGAACTTAGTTTATGTATACATCAATAAAAATCAATAATTACAAATGCTTTGTTGCTGATAATGAACCTCAAGGATTTGATATAATAAAGCCGATAAATGTTATTATTGGCAAAAACAATAGTGGAAAATCAAAACTGTTGGAAGCTTTAGGAAAAATTATAACTCAAAAGCCAGGAGACCTGACTTTTAATGGAATTTTTACTAGGAACATAGAAATAGATGAATTAGAACGGGCATTTGCAAGAAATGGCAATACGGATCCGGCACAATTCTTAACGAGGTGGTCATCTAACTCGAACTCTTGGGAAGAAGTGGGAAAATATTTAATTGGGTCAACAGCTATATTTACACTACAAAATCAATCTTATCAGCTCCAGCAAATATATCCAGCACATAGAAATCCATATTGGCGAGAAGATGATGTATTAAATCAAATAAGACAAAACCTCTCAATTAATCCCTTTGAAAACTACCGATTCCTTCATTTACAGGCAGAAAGGGATATTGTCCAAGAACCAATAAATTATAATGATGATATTTCCAAGTCTTGGATTAAATCCAATGCCGAGGGTATTTGTGGACTTATTTCTCGCATGCTAAATGACGAAAGTGGAAATGATAAAGGTTGGAGAGAGTATATTGAAAAAGATTTCCTCAACCTTATTAATCTAATTGTTTCACCAGAAATAACGTTTACTAGGATTTATACTAAAACATTTTCTAATCATTATCATGAAATATATTTAGAAGAAAAGGATAAAGGTGGAATAAAATTATCTGATTGTGGTAGTGGTCTAAAGACAATTATTGCTACACTGACCCTGTTACATGTCATACCTCATTTAACTGGAAATTATAAAAATGTTTTTGCGTTGGAAGAACTTGAAAACAATCTGCACCCAAGCTTAGAGAGGAAATTGTTAAAGCACATTTGGCTATATTCTGACAGGTATCACGATGCTATTATCTTTTTAACAACACATTCTAATGTTGCTTTAGATTTGTTTGGAAAAGATTATCGCTCACAAATTGTCCGCGTATGTAATGATGGACACAAGTCAATCGTGGAAACAGTCATTTCTGATAATGATAAACAAATCTTATTAGATGATCTAGGTGTAAAGGCTAGTGATTTATTACAGGCGAACTGCTTAATTTGGGTGGAAGGACCATCTGATAGAATTTATATTAAAAAGTGGTTGGATTTATTCTCCAATTATAAACTTGAAGAAGGATTACAATACCAATTTATTTGTTATGGTGGTGCTTTGTTATCGAGTTATACAGCTACTACTCACAATAGAAATCTAATTGATTTGTTAAAAGTGAATAGACACTCATATGTTGTCATGGATAGTGATAAAGAGAGTGATGATGCAACATTAAAAAATAGAGTCCAAAGAATATCCAAGGAACTTCCTAATAGTCACTGGATTACTGCTGGCAAAGAAATTGAAAATTATTTACCAACAGCAGCTTTAACAGAATACTTTGGTAAAACAATAAATATAAAGAAAAATGCTTCTTTCTCTAATTTATACAAGAAAGCAAAAAATGTTAAAACTTTTGATAAGGTTTCTTTTGCCTCTGAGATTACAAAAAATAAAAATTATACAAAAGATAATTTGTGTAAATGCTTAGATTTAGAGCATAAAATCAATGAACTAATGGAATTCATCAAAAAAAGCAATACATCAAAATGTTAAAGGAGCAAATTTATATATAAATTGCTTGAGGAACTGATAAAATGAAACAACAAATTAATGGAAACGATATATTATACTACTTTCTAAAATCAATGTTGGATGTGGAAAAAGAATTAGCACATGATTTTATTAGAAAGGCAATTATTAATTTAGGAATATGGATGTCGCCTGAATATTATGAGCATTTACCAGTTTTTTCTCCTTTTGTAATAAGAGATGCTAAGTGTCGTGGAAATAAGCTTAAAAAAATACCAGAACGTTGGGGAGAACCAACTGAAAAAGGCTATTTTAAGGATGATAACTCTATTATTAAGGGATATGTTCGCTCATTTACTATACATTCTCCTTTTTCATCCTACGATGGTTGCAAAATTGGAAATGCTTATGTCGCTTCGCACGTATGGAGACAGCCTATTGGTTTTTCAACAAATGAGGATTTGGCATCAAAAAATCCATGGTTAAATTCATTTATACCTAATTTGGTTTGGTTACCTCAACAATTATCCAAATTAAGTGATCGTGAAGGAGGGTATGTACAAACATTTATCCAAAAAGTTTCCTACCAAATATATCATGATATTATAACTGACTCCCCTGTATTAACAAATTCATTATGGAATAAATTACCGGTGGAAGATATATCTGATACAGAAAAAATTGTTTTATCTGATATCTCATTTTTTAATTACGATGCAAAAGCGCTTGAAAGGCGAAAATCAGTAATTATCAATGTTATTAACGCATTACAACAGAGAATATCCGGAAGAAATATTGAAAATAAAGTTGTTTCCGACAGGTATACTGATGGTTTGAATTCTTTATCATCTGCCAATTTAATAGATCTTAAAAATGATTTGGAAGACTATATCAGGCAATTATCTTAAATCCGCTAACTTTATTTGGCGATTTACACTAAATATATTTCTTAATTCTTCGTGTGTAAAGTTTCTCTCCTGATGTCTCTCAATTAGCTTAATCATGTTGCTAACTGTTATCCCTGATCCAGAAACAGAAGATTCTTCTGCCTCAGCTCGTATTTGTCTGTCTATAGTATCTATAAAACCGCCAGCAATATATGTGAAAAATCCTATAGGATACTGACAATCGCTATAGTTAGCGATATTTTCAATATAATTATGAACCATCCTGTTGTGGTGATCACCTGTAATAGAATATCTGCTGTAGGCCTTATTATCTATTATAGATTGATATCCGTTTTCATCAGAAATAAGCAATACATCCGGAGCTGATTTAGCTCCTGTTTGACCAAGATGTTGAGCATTATAACCGAAAATATCCTTAAAAATATTAGTCGTTGCAATTTCAAAATCTGTTGCTTCATCTTTTCCTTTAAAAGCCATTTCATAGTAACCAGATAAAAAACCACCTATAGCCCCATGTGGATATTCTCTATATAGTACATTTTCTACGAGTGATGCATCTGTTCCTGTATTCTGTGCTATATTCTCAACAATATCCGCATTTATTTTTGATATTGGTTTATGTATTGAATATGCAATAAATGCTTGCCGAATTCTTTGTATCTCAATAGACCTACTGGAAACCGTACCTGTATTTAACAGATTTCGCGTATCTTTTCGATGCCATGGATCCAAGCCATATCTTCTTTGAAAAAACTCATGATCATCTGGTCGTATAATAAAAGATGGAGGGTTTGCCAATATAAATCTTACTTCTTCTAGTTTTTCAGGCAACAATACTACTTTTCCATCTTCCCTGTATATTAACTGGATATACTCCAACCAATTTGCTATCGTGTTGGCTGTATCTAGTAAATGGCTATATGGGTGCTCTAAATTAACAATACCAGTTGAAGGAGCGTGTGTATCAATAAAATCCCTAGGTAATGATCTATCTCCATCATTTCTAAATGTTATAATTTTTCTAATAACATCTTCCAAACAATTTTCTGTATCATCAACACCTTCAGTCATCACAACTTTAGCCATTTCTTCTTCTGTCAAATAACAGATTCTTTCATCAATGAGAAGACGTAATATAAAAATAAATGGATGCACGTGAAATCTAGGAGACACCTTTGTTTTAATGCCAAATGGTGATGGAAATTGATATTTTAATACTTGATTTTTAAGCACAGTAACTGGAGATTTCCCTTCCATAATAGCTTCACCTGCTAAAGTTAGATATGGGATTCCCGTTGATTCCTGAATAAATATTAAGCCAAGACTTGATAACCACGCCTGGTATGTTCTTCCTCCAGATCCTGAATGGTCTCTTCTCTCACCAATTCTTTTTAAGCCACTCCTTTCAAGTTCTTCTTCAAATTGAATATGAACTGATCTACTACGTGTCCATTGCGCAGATAATGCAACATTAGAAAAAGCGGCTAATACTTCAGGAATACTATTTAACTTTCTTTTAGGACGAGTAACCCACCAATAATTCAGAATTGCCATGACGAACTACTCCTTAATACTTGCCTCAACAGATTCGTAAGGAATTTCGGCAAAAGTTTTTAATATTGCTTCAAATATAATTTTGGCACCTTCTGCAGGAACCGCCATACCTATTTGTTTTCTTACAGACTCTTTACTTCCCTTAAATAAAAAGTCATCAGGGAAAGTCTGTAATCTAGCTCTTTCTCTATTGGTCAAAGCTCTATTTTCTTTCCAATGATATACATGTGTACCACCACCGCCTGAACCTGTAATGGTATACGCTGGTTTTTTAGGATCCAACCTTTTATAAATTTGGCTGATTTTGGCACCCTTAACTTTTAACTGTAATTCCTTAGGCATGGTTGCTGTAAAAGCATTTTGACCAGGTTTTATATATTTCAATCGTTCAATTACTCGAGGAGATTGTTTTGTCTGTTCATTATTGTGTGCATCTTTTGAAATTGGCGGGTTTTCAATAGCTTCCTTACATGTTTTGGTTTTATATAACTTAGGAGAAGGTACTCTAAATTTGTAAGGCAAGTCATTTCTAATACCTACAATTATCATCCTATGCCTAGCTTGAGGGATGCCGTAATCTTCAAAATGATATAGATTCGGATAAATTTTATACCCGGCATCAATCATATCCTGTTGTATACGCTTAAATGCAGACCCTTCATTAGCGGACTTAATGCCTCCAACATTTTCAGCCAAAAACCATTGGGGTTGATATTTTTTTAGTACTAGAATTCCATAGGAATATAATGGCCCAAACTTTCCCTTAAATCCTAGTTGTTCTCCAACTACAGAAAAGTCATTACAAGGAAAACCAAAAGCTAGAGCATCTATTGCACCTAACTTTCCAATATCAAGTGTATGGACATCCTCACAATACACACTTTTAGGAGCATTTGGACATATGTTATGAGTATAAGTTTCACATGTATCCCTATCGTAATCATTTGCCCATGCATGCTCTATCTTCATGCCAGGAACATCAGCATTCATAGCACCCCATGCCAGGCCCCCAGGCCCACAAAACAATTCTCCAAGTTTAAACTTTTTCATTATCAATCTCTTCAAAATCTCTCTTAGTAAGGAGTATAAAATCAAAAGGTAAAGAATCAACTAAATTATTATAATTAAAATTTTCATAATATGTCTTTTAAAGAAAACGTTGATCTTAAGGTGCATATCGGCAAGAATATATTGTTTAAGAAACTTGTATTTTAAATAAAGTGTTGCAAAAAAAATAAGGTGAAAGTATTGTTTTGTAAAATATATTAAGAATTTTCAAAAGGACTTGGACTATGCATATATCAAATGTAGAAATTCATAATTTTAGAAATTTCAATGATGTTAGAATAAAATTAAAAGATGGAGTAAATGTAATATTGGGTCCAAATAATGCAGGAAAAACAAATTTATTAAAAGTTATTAATCTGCTCTCTAATAGAGAAAATTTGAAAGTTTCAGATTTTAATTTTAATAATCTTTTTGATAACGCTAAAAGCTTTTTAAGTGAAGCTCCTAAAATTGAAATAACTTATACAATAGAACATATATTTAATTATGATAAGATTGATAATGCTATAATAAAATTAAAAAACTTTATCATTTACAGTGATGATGGCAATCTTCAGCCACAATCTGATGGAAACTATAAAATTATAGGAAAATTCAAGTTATCTTATGGACTTAATGAAAAATTTATTCAGGAATATAAAAACGATATTCAAAATGTACAAAATTCAGCAAATAAAGAATATTTTAATAAATTTATAGAAATTTTAGAAAAGTATATAGAGTACTATAACTGGACATGTTATAATGCAAATGATGAGATAGTAAATAATTTTTCAGAAATTGGAAATATATTCAGCATAGACTTTATTCCTGCAGATCGTAAGACAGATTCTTTGCTTCCGGAGACAAGAAAATTTATAAAACAAAAAATTAAAGAGGATGAGTTGTCTCGAGGAAATATAAGAACTGACGTATCAAAAGTTTTTAATGATAGGTTACAACACATTAAAATGGATATTCAAGAGGCATTTAAAGAAGACCAGGAACGTATAGGTATAACCAATGGGCACAACATATTAGAAACAGATTTTAAATATGAAGGTGATGCGGCGGATTGTTTCCAGTTTATTTTAAAAGACGAGGATAAACAATATAATCTTCCCCTAGAGAACAATGGATTGGGATACAATAATTTAATACAGATTTACAATATTATTAAATTTAATATTCATGACGACTATAACATTATATTGATGGAAGAACCGGAGTCCCATTTGCATCCTGCTATGCAATATAAGCTATTCAAATATTTACAAAGTTTGGAAGAATCTAAAGAGAATAAAATAAAAAATCAAATAGTAATTACAACTCACTCGCCTAATATATCTGCTTCTTCAAATATAGATGATATTATCAGTGTACATTACTTTCGAGATTCTACATATGGAGTTTTAATCGAAAATATCAAAGAAAAGTTTGTTTCAGAGGATACTAGTAAAAATCAAAAATTGCAACAATCTAAAGAGCATTTAATGAAGTTTTTAGATGTAACAAGAAGTGACATGCTTTTTACAGAAAAAACAATATTAGTAGAAGGTTTAGCTGAAAAAATGTTAATGCCATTATTCTCAATTCATGAGAAAATAGATTTGATTGATAATCATATTTCTCTTGTGGAAGTTGGGGGAATTAATTTTAAACATTTCTTACCACTATTTATCAATGGAAAAAATAAGGTGCTTTGTATTCGAGATTGCGATTTTTCTTATAAAGATAATGATGATAATCTAAATATAAACAAGGAAGAATATAAGAAACATATATCAGAGTTGGATATAATTAATGAAGATTATAAAGGTAACGCTAATATTCGCGGAATTACGCAAATGAAAGGAGGTTCTACTTTTGAAGATGAATTGTATTTAGATAATATTTGTGAAGATGATAAAGATGAAAGTAAAGATAGTATCTGTAAAAATTTATTAAAATTAGTTTTACCTAAAAGCATCATAGAGTCTAGATTAATTAAAAAGCTTGACCTTTTGTTTTGGTATGAACACAAAGAAGAAATACCAAATGAGAAGACTAAGAATAAAATTACAAATAAACTAGAAATATATAAAAAATTTTACGATAGCGCAGAAGACGATAAAAAATATATTGAAGATTTATTTTTTGCAAAATTGTTTTTAAGTTATGCATTTAATCAAAAAGGAAATTTAGCTCTTTCTATTTTAGTATCTCCTTTTGCTGATACTCTAAAAACTCCAAAATATATAAAGGAAGGACTAAAATGGATAAAATAACATCTCAGGATGATTTGAGAATCTACGACGATAACAATAATTTTCGAATTTTTGCTGGCCCAGGTGCAGGAAAGACACATTTAGTTATTGAAAATATTAAATTCATTATAAAAAACAGTAAAAAGTTAAAATTCAACAATCAACGAAAAATTTTGTGCATCACCTATACGAATGCGGCGGTTGATGAAATCACTAGAAGGTTAGGGCCTTTTTCAAAATTTGTTGTAGTATCAACTATTCACTCTTTTATAAATGATTATATTATATGTCCTTTTCAAAAACAGTTGAAACTACAAATTCAAAAAGAATTTAACATTAACATTCCTAAAAAAAATAAATTATCCTCTGTTCAAGAAGGTTTTACCGTATTAAGCGGACATAAAAAAGAAGATATCTATGGTTGGATTAAAAAGAAATACCCGGAAATTGATGAGAAAATGTATTCTGATATATCAAGAATGAAAATGACTAATATTTCTATTGATATAAGTGATATTAATAAATATCCTTTCAATGAAAACGCAAAGGCATGTATAAAACAAATAAACAACAATCAAAATATTTCTAATATTATTAAAGAGTATATTTGGTCTGTTGCTAACAAATTATCATTTGACGAAATTTTGTATTTTGGATTTGATTTATTAAAAAATTATCCTATTGTATCTTACATATTAAGAGCAGAATTTCCCTATGTCTTACTTGATGAATATCAAGACACAAATCCTATTCAAAATAAAATTATCAGCATGATGTCTGAAAAAGAGTGCTCAATTATGGTTGTCGGAGACATTGCTCAATCAATTTATTCTTTTCAAGGTGCAAAATATCAAGAATTTCAAAATTTTTGTATAGCATCTCCTCTGGACACAATAACCAAAGCAATAGAAGATAATCGTAGGTGTAATAAAAACATAATTAATTTATTAAATTTTCTAAGACAGACAGATACAGCTTTCCAACAAAAATGCATACAAAACAAAAATACTGATAAAGTCACTTTTATTATTCAAAAAAATAAGACTATGCATAAATCCATATATGAAATTATTCCGAATAATACGCAAATATTATGTCGTAAATGGACTGAGGCGTTTAATTATATTTCAGATGTTTCTGATGAACAGAAAAAATTAATAAATTCAATTTATAATGCCTATACATATTCTGTTAATAAAGATTTATCAAAAGAAATAGAACTAAGAAAGGATTTATGGATAGACTCCGCCTTAGATATAGCTACTTTGCAAGAAGCTTATGAAAAGAAAAATCTTCCAAAAGCATTGAATATATTTGAAAAATATCTTGATATTAAAGATTTATTCAAGAATTTTGATGCAAGTAAAATGGCAAGCTTAAAAGATATTACAAATTTATGGAAAGATATTTTTTCTAGTAATATTGAAAATTGTACCTTAAAAAATTTAATTAAGGATATAAATGTTCGTCTTGATCAATTACAGAATATAAATATATTAAAGAAATTTGAATATCCACAATCCCCTGATGACGAAGGTTATTTTGATGAAATTTATAAACATATTAACTATATAACGTATTCTTGTGCAAAAAAAATTGTATTAGATTTGTTTTCGCCATCATCAAAGCATATGACGATACATAAAGCAAAGGGAAAAGAATTTGATAATGTTCTAGTTAACTTAGAACCTTTTTCTCGCGGCGAAGAAAAAACTATAGCCCCATCAAATGTTTTCATTTGCCCTCAAATTATTGGAGATAATTGTTATAATGAATATACAAGAATAGCATATGTTGGTTGTAGCAGAGCCAGAAATAAACTCTATATTCATTTAAAGGGAGATGAACAAACTGAAGACGCAATTAGAAAAGCTTTAAATAATTATTACAGTAATAATCCAGAGAAACAAAATTTCTTTGATTTTATTTATTTTTAATATTTGAAGTAATTTTAATCACTTATTATGTTTTTATGTAAAGCATTCGAAATCTTAAGTCTGTGCATTTTTTTGCACTATTTATTGCAAATTTTGCAACAACTAAATGATTTTTTAAGGTTTGCATTGTTTTTTTACATCTCATTGATTTTTCAAAATATTTAATCCAAATTTGGTCATTTGTGACTTTTCCATTTGGCAAATTGTGGAGTTTTCATTTGGTCATTTGTGGAATTTTTTCAAATTTCCTTGCTCAAAATATCCTGGCTTTTGGTAAGCATTTTGCGGATGTATTCATCTAAGATTGCAGAGGTTTGGTATTCATCGGTTCCGAGTTCAGCGGCAATTAAAGCCCCATATCGCACTGGGAAACTCATAAAAAAATCTCTCAATGCTCGGCCGAGATTAAAGGAATAATTACCGGCACGTTTGCGGTCAACCATCTCGCCGGTTAGCATCTTGAGTTTGGCTTTGGCCAGCATTGCTCGGTAATAAATGTCCGCCGTTTTGGCCTGCTGAAACGTTCCCATATTGCTCATCTTGATACCACCCTGCGCCTCAAACAGCGGGTCCGGTTTGCGTTGCTGTGCCGGATCGGTATTCATAAACCACTCTCGGTTTGCCTCATCAACATCAATTTTATTGTTTGCAGTTTTATGAATACGCCCGGACTTTATCGCCGTCTGCACCGCATTCAGGTTCACCCCATGAATACGTGCATATTCTCGCATTGATACTAATTTTCCCATTAGATTTTCCTTTCAAAACACCAAGTGACCAGCCCGATTTCAAAAGTGACCAGCCCCCAATTTTTGAAAATCATATAACTATTTGATATTAAAAGATTTATTAAATATACCCGACCAGCCGGAAATTTTCTGTTCAGCTAGCGAAACGGCGCGGCTTGCGTCCCCGCATACGAAAAATTGCTAGGAAGGACCCGCAATCCACTAAATGTTTATATCCTATATTCAGAATAAGAATATAATTGACGATTATTCTGCTATGAATCTTTTGTAATCTTATTGATTATTTTGTAATTTATTAACTTGAAATATTCTTGTCAGATGTCCTTGGGCGAAATTCTAATTTTAATTTATCTTTTATAAAATCTTTTAATACAATGATTTCTATTTTTCGTGCTTTAGAAGAATTGTCTAAGAAATATCTTCTAATCCCATTATCCTTCGCAATTGATAATTTACGTTCTTCTTTACATAAATCCTGTACGGTATCATCATTTTTTAATTTAATATCCCAACATACAATAGTATGCACATTGTCGAAGCAGTGATTAAACTTACCAGATAAAATATATTTAAATTCAACATAAAATATTTTACTATCCGAAAGCGCTGTGTCATTCTTTGATTTAACAAGAACGTCTATACCTTCGTGTGTATCATAATCAACGATGCTAAAATTAAATAATTTAGGTTCTAGCATATCTAATAACATAAATAAAGAAAAAACACCATTTTCTTGTCTTGGTTCAATTAGCTCATGTCCCTTATAAACACAAGTATTTGCCTTATTTACTTGGTCAATACGATATTTATAGTCCCTTTTTTCTTTTTCCATTGTTCTATAACCATCAGCTTCTTCTGAAAGCCAATCTAAAAAACGCCAATCATCACCTTCTAAAATACTATCAAATATTTTTTTTACTTCACTTCTAATATCTTCTAAAATTTCTTGAGGTGTATTTTCCGTTGACCCTCTATTGGCTGTTAGTTTTAATCCTTGACAATTAAAGAAAGCATGAAAACGAGTATATTCACTACCTTTGATTGCTATCCATTCATTTTTGCGTTGTATAGGGATAAAGTCTTTGCAAAGCCATAATCCGTATCTTTCTTGAACAGTATAGGAACCCGTTGGCGCGACATAGCCGGCATGTCGTATCATTTTATTATAGTCAGTTTTTACTTTATTTCCTTCAATCATAAAGATTGCTTGATATGATAATTCTGGTGAATTTTTTAAATGTCCTTGTTTAATAATTTTTTTACAATACCTATTAGGAGCATCTACGGTAAAGTCATCAAATAGTTTATTAATGTTGGATGTTTCTTGTGGAAAAATATGCCCAAATACTAGTTCTTCCGGCTTACAAACATTTAGTCCCTTTAATTTTAATTTAACATTTTCATATGTCTTAATGTTAAACTCTTTTTCTGGAGAACCAAATTTTGTAAACCAATAAATATAATCTTTAAGGATTTCTTGGGTAAAACGATCGCGATGATTATTATTGTATCCTAAAACAGTAATTTTTGTTCCTTGAAAATTTGGATCAATTTCTTGAATTTCAACTCCTGGAATTTCTCTATTAGATAATTTTGTATATGGATCGTTCATCTCAGCTGAATAAGCTTTACCATCTTTGCATGTTTCAACTTTAACATTGGTACTATTAAAGTAAACTTTCGTTCCATGTCCCTTTTCTCCTATATTTTCCTGATCTCTTTTTGTAGAGTCTCCTAAATTAAAGAAACTATGAAGTTCATCGATATTCATGCCTAGACCATCATCAGTCAGCGTAATTTGAAGTAATTGTCTTCCAGATATTTTTACCATATCAAATAAAATTTCAATATTTTGAGCATTAGCGTCAAAAGAATTACTAATTGCCTCACGAACAATTTCCAATGGGTTAGAAAAGTCATTTGCTATTTCTATAAACTCTTGTGTTGCTTCAACTTTAGGTAAATATTGCATTTTGGGCTCCTGTGAACATTATATTGATTATAAAATTTAATACATTGTAGGAAACAGTACGATAGAAAACAATAAAAAAATGTAATTAACAACAGTTAACATATACACTATACAATTGTTAATATAACACAAATTAGTTTGCGGTCCCGCATATGAATTATCGCCAGGAAGGACCCGCTGGTACCTTTACCCCCTAAAAAGGACTGGGCCTCTATACAAAACCGGCGGTTATGGTCATGTTAGTATCATACTATCCTTAATTCTAGAAACCACCGCTCATTTTGTATTGAGAATAGGGCAGATTTGTTTATTAGCTCCTTTACAAATATTCGCCGGTTTTGTGGGTATGGCACAGGGCAAAATGCCGGCTTCGTTTTTCTTGTATAAGCAAGAGCGTTTGGCCACATCTTTGGAGGCTCTGATTTCGGCAACCTTATCAAATGTTTTTTGATCTATAATGGCCGGGTGTTGCCCGTCATAGAGTTCATTTTTGTGTTTGACTTTGCCAAGATAAATAAGTATTGGTGTTTTTTTATTTAATGGTTTTGCAGAAATTCATTTCATGGTTTTACAATTTATCGTTCGGTAGTTTGAGAGTTTTTCGTTCGGCAGTTTGAGGATTTTATATTCGGTAATTTAAATCTTTTTAATTGTTCTGATTATTTTTGGTAAACTTAATTTCCCATTTATTAAAAATATATAGATTTAATCCGAGAGCTTTTATAACAAGTAATAACTTACCTGTTTGAGTGGTGTTTTTTCCGTTTTCAACATCACTGATAAATCTACGACCAGTTCCAGATATTCAAGCAAGTTCTTCTTGAGTTACTCCTTGTTGTTTACGAATATCTCGTATTAATTTTCCTATATCTTTCATTGTTGTTAAATCTTGGCTATTCATAATAAACCTCTTTTTTTGTTACCATTCGGTATCAATAGTGTATAAATTTGTGCAGATATCAAGTTTTTGTTACCGAACAGTATCATTATTATTATATGGTAAAACAAAGTTTTATGTATCAAAGCAAAATAATTTTTACAAAAAAAAGAGTATCCTTGCAGGAATACTCTTTTTCAAATTTTAAGGGGTATTTTTTATGAAAGTATTTTATGGTAAGCCAAGTTTTTTTAATGCTTTTTCAAAAACATATTCCAATCCGGCATTTTTTATTTCATCAACATAAATTACGTTTCTTATATATTTTAAATCACATAGAATTATCTCATCAGATTTATCAATATAAAAATTTGGTTCATAAATAATATAGCGGCCTGTAAATTTAGATAAAAAATTTAAAATGTTTTTATATTTATTAATATATTGAGCAATTAAAATTATTGCTTTTTCTCTATCATAGTTTTGAATAACTTCTGTTATATCCTTGGAAGATGTTTGTACTTTAGCTATACGGTGAGCATTTTTAAGTATTTCATTAGCAATATTGTAAATATTGTCTGTTTTTTTATTTTCTTTATTGATATCAATCTGATAATTCTCCATCATTTATTTAATATCCCTTAATCCTTTAGTGAACCAATAGGAACTATTAAAACACCATCTTTACGACGATAAGCATAATTACCTACACCGATTAAAACCATTTTGAATGATGGAGCTTTCATTTTTGTTGTATCAATATTGGCTTCCAGCTTATTTAATGTTGTCGCCCCTTCTTCAATAAGTCTGTCACCGCCGAGTTTGATTTCAATTAATCCATAAGAGCCATTACGTAAATGAACAACAGCATCACACTCTAAATCATTTCTATCTCTATAGTGATATACCTGTCCATCTAAAGCATCTGCATAAATACGTAAATCTCTGATACATAAGTTTTCAAACATCAATCCCATTGTTTGGAGGTCATTTATTAAATCTTTTGCCCCAAGACCTAATGCAGCAGTTCCGATAGAAGGGTCAGTAAAGTAACGAGTATCAGAAGCCCTGATTGCTGTTTTGGAACGTAAATTAGGATTCCAAGCTAAAGAATCCTCAATAACAAAAATCTTCTTTAATGCTGATATATATGAGCTGATAGTTACATTTTTGTTTGTTAAATCTTCAGTACCCTCATTAGCATAAACATCTTGTGTTATTGATGATATTTTTGCTTGCGAAGCAATAGAGCGTGCATATGAACGCAATATACGTTTAGTTTTTTCAGCATCCCTTTTAACGTTATCAATTCGTGAAATATCATCATTGACCACAGCATCAAAGTAGTTAATTGCCAATTGTAAAGCAACATCAGTATTTGTTCCAATGGATTTAGGCCATCCACCGCGACAAATTAAAAAAGCAATTTGTTCTAAGTCTAAACTATTGGTTCCTGTAACTTTCTCATTGTCAGAGAATAAATCGGCCAAAGAAACGCTACCATTACTTTCGCCTGATTCATATAAACTCATTGGACGCATTAACATGCGAGAAATTCTTCCGGTACCACTATGTGATATTTCTGATAAATCAGCAGGAACAGCAGAACCTGTTAATACAAATTGACCAAATTCATCACGTTTATCAACCTCAAAACGTATGGCATCCCAAAGTTTTGGAGCTAATTGCCATTCGTCAATTAATCTTGGAGTTTCACCATTTAACAGAAATGATGGATCCATATCTGCCATTTCTATGTTTTGCTTTTTTTGTGCGGGATCTTGCATAAGTAATATACTTTTAGCAATCTGGCTTGCTGTTGTTGTTTTACCGCACCATTTAGCACCTTCAATTAACACGGCACCGGAACTGGCTAATTTTTTCTGTAAAATACTATCTGCTAATCTTGTTTTATATTCTTTCATGTTGAAACTCCTTGGTAATATCTATTAATATAAACTATATTTTATTATTTTGCAAGTTTTCATTTCATGTTTTTGCAATTTTTCATTTAATGGTTTTGCAGAAATTCATTTTATGTTTTTGCAATTTATCGTTCGGCAGTTTGAGAGTTTTTTGTAATTAAAGTAAGATTGAGATAACGCTTGATTTTTTGAATAAAATTCACTTTAATTATAAAACACCTATCAATTATTATTAGGACTTAATTAAAACGGAGTGGACTATGAGACTATTGATTATCGGCGGTGGGGCATCTGGGGCAAGTTGTGCAACCAGATTCAGAAGATTAAATGAACAAGCCCAAATTACTATATTGGAAAAGACGGATGAAGTTTCTATTGCTAATTGTGGTTTGCCTTATTATATTTCCGGTGTGATTGAAAATCGTGATGACATATTGGTTTCTAATCCTCAAAAATTTAAGTCATGGTTTAATATTGATGTAAAACTTAAAACAGAAGTAGTTCAAATCAATAAAGAAGAAAAGTATGTTATAACAAATACGGATGAGCAAATTTCATACGATTATTTGGTAATAGCAACGGGGGCAACTCCCATTGTGCCAAACTTTGAAGGTTTAAATAAAGACAAAATATTTGTGGTGCGTTCACTTTATGATGCTGATAAAATCAAAGCCCATATTAAGAAAAATAATATTCATAAAGTAGCAGTTATCGGGGGCGGTTTTATTGGCGTAGAGGTTGCCGAAAATATGATAGAAATGGGCTTAAAAACCTCTTTGATTGAAATGAACAATCAGATTTTGGCGCCTTTGGATGTGGAAATGGTACAACTTGCTCATAAAGAAATGCTATCCAACGGAATTGATTTGATTTTATCTGATGGTGTTCAAAAGTTTGACGGCAATAAAATTGTTTTAAATTCCGGTAAAGAAGTTGAATTTGATATGTGTGTTTTGGCCATTGGTGTTAAACCTGAAATCAAATTGGCAGAAACAGCCGGACTTCAAATCAACCGAGGCATTATTGTTGATGAAACATTAAAAACGTCTGATGCATTTATTTATGCTGCCGGTGATAATGTGGAAATAAAAGATTTTGTCAGTTTGCAAAATACTTTGGTGCCATTGGCAGGACCGGCCAACCGTCAAGGGCGTATTATTGCCGATAACATTAACGGGGTGCGTTCTACATATAAAAGCACGCAAGGATCATCTGTTGTTAAAGTGTTCGGCTTAACGGTTGCAAGTTCAGGTAATAATGAAAAGCAATTAAAACAAAAGCAAATCCCATATTTAAAAACGTATGTATATTCACGCTCTCGTGCCGGATATTATCCGGATGCTGATGCAATTTTATTTAAGTTATTGTTTAACAAAGACGGAAAAATTTTGGGCATTCAGGGAATAGGTAAAAGTGGTGTTGAAAAAAGGGTTGATGTGGTGGCAACCATTATGAGAAATAACGGATCTATTCAAGATATGATTGATGCGGAACTTTGTTATGCACCACCGTATTCCAGTGCGAAAGATCCTGTCAATGTGTTGGGCATGAATGCCGATAATATTATAAACGGATTAGTAAAACCTGCCTTTATAGAAGATTTGGAAGAGGCTCTTGTTATAGATGTTCGCCCACCGATGATGTATCAGCAAGGAGCTGTTCAAAATGCTATTAACATTCCGATTATGGAAATTAGACAGCGTTTGAATGAAATTCCAAAAGATAAGAAAGTGGTTTTATCTTGTTCAACAGGATATACCAGTTATTGCGCCTCCAGAATTTTAATGCAAAACGGCTTTGATAATGTTTACTCCTTTATGGGGGGATATGATTTTTATAAAGCAGTAAAATCGTAAGCAAAAAGCATATTTTAACGATTATAAAACAAGCAGGCAGAATAAAAGTATATTTATTTGAGAAAATTTTGTTGTTGTCGTTTAAATCAGTTATTAAGTTGCAAGAAAAGTGTTAAGATAAAAATACCTCTCTTTTTTTAAGAGAGGTATTTGGGATTATATTGTTGCGGTTGCTTTTTTTAGCCATTCTTTTAATTTATTATCGCAAAGAGGGGATAGTTTTTCAAAAACTGTTTTATGATAATTATTAAGCCAAGTTATTTCTTGTTCGTTTAACATATTTTTGTTGATTAATTTAAGGCAGAAAGGAACAAGAGTTAAAGGAGTAAATTTGAGCATGTTATCAGAATATAAACTTGTTGTCTCTTCAATGATAACCAAGTTTTCAAGTCTTATTCCGTATTCGCCTTCAAGATAAAAGCCCGGTTCTATCGAAACAACCATATCTTTTTTCAAAGGTACATTGTTTTTTTGTGAAATTGATTGCGGACCTTCGTGAACATTTAAGAAATGACCGACACCATGACCCGTTCCGTGAGCATAGTCTTGTCCCATTTGCCATAATTTTGCACGAGATAAAATATCTAAAGCACTACCGACGGTATTTTGCGGGAAAAGGGTAGATGCTACGGCAATATGTGCTTTTAGGACTTGTGTATAGTTTTGTCTCATTTCATCACTCGGAGTGCCGATAGCAATAGTACGAGTGATGTCGGTTGTCCCGTCAAAGTATTGTGCGCCGCTGTCGAGCAGTAATAAAGAATCTCCTTCAATTTTTTTATTTGTTTCTTGTGTCGGATGATAGTGAATTATAGCACCGTTTGAGGCAAATCCGGCAATAGTATTAAAGCTTTCGGAATAAAAATTTTCTCCTTGTTTTCTAAAATTTAGGAGTTTATCAATAATTGATAATTCATCGATATTATCTGATGTGTTTTCCAAATAGTGAAGTAATTTGCAAACAGCTAAACCATCTCTGATATGGGCATTTTTAATACCGGTTATTTCAACCGGATTTTTTTGAGATTTCCAATCGACAATCGGGTTGTTAATGTTATTTAACCAAATATGCTTGTCTTTCATTAAAAATTGAATTCTTTTAGGAGTGCGATTATAGGCAACTCCGATATTTTTGCCTTTATAATTATCTAATTCTTTATCCAAAGTTGAAAAATCATTTGTAAACAGTGATACCTCTCCTTGAGCAGAGATAAGAGCAAATGCGCGAATGATAGGAGTGTTTGGGATTAAGTCGGAACGTAAATTCATAAGCCACGAAACACAATCGCATTCACAAATTAAATAACCGTCAAGTTTATTGTCGTTGATGAATTTAGTAAAATAAGATATTTTTTCTTCTGATGAAATTCCGCAAAATTGTTCTTCTAATTCAAAAATGTCGGCTTCGGCTTTAATAATGCGATCGCCAAGAATGTTTGCTTTGTCATCAACAAAATCATGATTAGATAATGAACGTTTCCAAAAGTCGACCTCGGAGATGCTGTGACACCAAGAATTGTATAAAAATTTGGTGGGATTTTCGACGTTGTTTTGTATCCATGTTCCGATAGATTCTCTAGTACATATAACAGTTATTAAATTGTTATCGACTTGATTACGGGCTTGCAGTTCATAACGACCGTCAACAAGTAAAACGGATTTATCTCTGAAAATTATTAAGTTTCCGGCAGAACCGTTAAATCCGGTCAGCTCAAAAATTTTATTTTCTTTATCTAAAATATCTTGGCCTAAAAACAGATTGTTTCTGGTTACAATATAGGCATCAAAATTTAATGAAATAAGTTGTTTTTGAATTTCTGAAATGGTAATCATTTTATTTAACCTTTTGCATTAGGGCTGCGCGCCAATTATCCATTGAATATAATTTTTTTAGTTGTAGTCCTTGTTGTTCGTGGGCTGATATAACATCGTTTACTTGGTCTTCGACAAAACCTGATAGGATACAATAACCGTTGAATGTTAAATTTTTAGCTAAATCAGAGGCAAAAGCAATGAGGGGATTGGCTAAAATATTGCATAATATTAAATTATAAGGTGAATTTGATTGAATAATATTATGTTTGTAGCCGTCGCTGACAATAGCTTGAATTTGATTGGTTAAATTATTAGTTGCGGCGTTTGAATTAGTAACAATTATGGCTTCGTCATCGATATCACCGGCAATGATTTGAGTATTATTCCAAAGTTTTGCGGCGCAGAGTGATAATATGCCGGAGCCGGTTCCGATATCTAAAATTTTGTTTGGAGTAAATTCAGAATTATAAAGGTCAGAAATGGCGTTGATACAGCATTGAGTCGTTTGATGATTAGAGCCAAAGGCTGTGGCGGCATAAATTTGGAGCGGAATTTTATCGGTTTTGGGAGGGGTGTTTTCGTGAACACCGTATATGCAAAAATTACAAATTTCAAACGCATCAAATTTTATGACATAGTCTTTTAGCCAATTTTCGCTTTTTAATTCGGTTATTTCATAAGGCGGTAGTTTAACGGAATAAAGTTTGGCTTCATCTAACATTTGTTGTTCGTTAAAATCGTTGCCTAAATAGCCTATATATTCATCAATTCCGTTATCATTGTAGTTTTGAGATACTACTTCAAAGAAATTATTTAAAAATTCATCGAAGTTTTCTTTAACTGGTTCTAACGGTTTGAAGGTAATTTGCCAGCATCTTGATGTCATTATTTTAATTATCCCATTGCTTGTTATAATTTTGTTTACTAAAATGAGTTTATGATATAATAATTAAAAATAGATTTATATAACTTTATTTTAATCGGTGATGTAGGCTCATGAAAAAAATAATAATTTGTTTGTTAGCTTGTTTGAGTTTGAATGCATGTGTTAAGGCAGGCGATTTTGATTTATTGCCTGTAAGAACAAAGATTTTTAATAAATATCGCGGTTATGGAATAGATTTTTATGATAATAAAGAAGTTTTGTTAAGTGAAGGTAAAATTCATGAAAATGATTATGAATTAAATAAGGCCGTTACCGTAAAAAAAGGTGAGAATGTTTTAAATGATACGATTATGGATAAGGTGACATATCAGCGTATTTTTGCCAAATTTAATAAAAAAGGGGTATTAAATAACAATTTATATCCAATGAATGTTAATGCTGATGATGAATATACTATTGTCGGTTGGACTACAATCAATAATGACAGATATACTTTAGTTAAAACTTCATTGGATGATTATGTGTTTTTATTTGATAAAGACGGGGTTGTTTATAAAAAATGCGGAAAAATTGATGGCGAACGTTTGATTTTGTTAGAAGATCCTGTTTTTGTTTATCCGTCAGATTTGAAAATGAAAGTTGTTAATAAAATGCGTGATGATATTAGTGCCGTAAGAAGCGGATATCAGGTTAAGTATGGCGGTGTTAAATTTGACAGAATCTTTTTTGATTATTTAGTATTTGACAGTAACAGCAATACAAGAGGTGAGTTTAAACAAATTAATTTTCCGAATAAACCCGGACTTATTGTTATAAACGGAATAGGGCTGCGTGTATTAAATGCTGATGATAGAGCCATTACATATATGATACTGGCTGATGACATGTAATTTATCAGATTAGAAGTTGAGGCCCCGATTTTATAAAAATCGGGGCTTCTTTACTATTTATTTATATGTTTATTTTATTAGTAGGTATAAATGTGAAAATTAGGAGCTTTGTTATGATTGTTGAAGAGATAGTTCATATAAAAGGAATACCTAAAAAATTGATTGTTTTTTTGCACGGATATCAAGATTCTGCAGAGCATATTGATCGTAAGACTGTTGTTTTGCAGGAAATTGATGATGTTGCCATACATATTCCTCAAGCTCCGTTTGTCAGTGAAATTGATAGTTCTAAACGTCAGTGGTATTCCATTCATCAGTTTGATCCGGATGATCTGCGCAGAACAACAACTTCTTGGAATGATGTTGTTGAATTGTATAATCGTATGACTGTAGGTTTGGTTGAAGCTAATCATTATATTTTGCAATATGTTGACGGGTTGTTGAATGAATATGGACTTGGGTATAATGATTTAATTTTATGCGGATTTTCACAAGGTGCAATGTGTGCTTTATACAGCGGTTTGATGTGTCCTCATAAAATTGCCGGAGTTGTGAGTTTTAGCGGTATTTTAGCGGCAAAAGGTTATATTGAAAAGCATGGTAAAAGTAAGCCGGACTGTTTGATTATGCACGGTAAAGATGATGATAAGGTAAGATTTGAAGCTCTTGATTTTACACGTCAAAATTTGGTTGATCTGGGGTGTAAAGTTAAGACATTTGAATTAGAAACCGGAGGGCATCGTATTAGCTCTCGGGCTGTTGATAAGGCATGCAGTTTTATAAAAGAAAAAATTAAATAAACGGTTTAACTATAAGTAATCCACCTTTTTCGATTATATCATTTTGCGAATTTTCAAGATTTAATTTTGAATCTTTGCCGATATTTTTATCAAGAATGTGTTTATAGTTTCCGACTGTTTTTATATAATCTTTTAGCCACTCGGGGCGCAGACCTAAAGTGTTCCATGTTTTGGGATTGATACCTAAAATGTTTTGTAGGGATAAAGTCGGAGGCCAAG